>CAZPED010000064.1:0-10653 GCA_964585335.1 uncultured Planctomycetaceae bacterium
CGTCCCAGGCGCGCCGCTAGCCACCATTGCCGCGCCGACGCTGGTCGATGGACTCACCAACGAGTTTCGTTACTTGGACCCGCCGGACAACCTGATCCCTCTGGACGTGCCAGTCAGTGCGGGCGAACCATTTTGGGTCGATTTGCAGTTTGCCTTTTTGGACCTTTCAGCAAACCCGTCTGGTGTTTTCTGCTCTTACTCGGCGCATTCCGGCGTAAACCTCGATTACTCGAGTCTAGCGTCGCGTTGGTTCCCGGCAGAAACCTTCGGGTTAGGCGACTTCGGCATTCGCGCTATCTTCGCCGCAGTGCCCGAACCTGGCGGAGCCGAGCTGGCCACGGTGGGAACGACCTGCATGTTCATCGCCGGGCTGATACGGATTCGGCGCCGCAGTCATTGGCAAACGCGATCGCGCCCGGTCTCTTGTTGAGCTTCGATTCGTGCGCGTCTTGGCCAGTTACGGCATCCTGTCCTGTCAATCTGCGCGCAGAGCGGCAGGCGCTGTGTGCGTTGCCGTAGTGAGAGACTGAAAACCGCGCCGCTTGGTGACAGCACGCGATCGACGCGCGGGGGCTCGCTCGCGCCGCCCTCTACCAGCGCTGATTGCGCAGGCGGTAGAACGGGTTTTCCAGCTCGCGAATCTTCTCGGCGCTGGGGCCGCGGGGGGCGACGGGGCGCGGGCGGGGACGCGGCTCGGCGGGAACTTCCAGCACGTCGCGGCCGAGCGGCAATTTCATCACGTCCTCGCGCTTGCCCAGCTCGATCGATAGCTGCTTCACCCAGCCATCGCGGCTGGCACGCAGTTCGATGCGCGTGTTCGGGGCCAGGCCCGACAGGGCCGCGATCAGTTCAGCCGAGGAGTTCACCGGCTTGTCGTTGATGGCGATGATCCGCTCGCCGCCGTGCAGGCCAGCCAACTGAGCGGGCCCACCCATGTACACGTCGCGGACGATCACCTGGCCCTTCTCGTCGGTCGGAATCACGCCGAGCATGGCCTGCGACGGCTCGGCCGCGGCGGCGCGACTGGCCAACAGCAGCAGCGCCAATCCACAAAGGGTCAAATAGCGACACGGGGCGGCCGGGTAGCGGTGCGTGGCAAGCATGATGGATCCTTCGTCAATTCGCGCGGATGGGTTGGTGCCGCTGGTTCTCGACTATTGTACTACGCGCCCACGACTTGCAAGGCGGGCGGGCCGTCAAACTCGGCTCTTGCGCTCGAGAGGTTGCCGACCGGCGACAGATCCCGCGCGCCAACTGCCCAAAGTTTCTTCTGATCAAAAATCAGGGGCTCGACCGTCTGGACGTGAACGCCACCGGAGCAGCCTGGCTAACCGATTTCTGACACCACGGCACGCCAAGGCGGTGTTGCCCCAACCGGCAAAATCGTGGCATACTGCCCCCCGTACACCGCTGGGCTGGGCCGACACGGCGGGTCCACCGCGCGAGAGGCGGCCGAGCCTTTGGCCAGGAACTATCAACTTTGGGAGATCCGTCATGCTTCGTGCTCGACTTGGTTTGGTCTTGGTCGGTTTCGCGGTCGTTCTCTTCGCGGCATCGGGCTGCGGCCAGAGCCCCAAGAAGGATGCCGCCACCGGACACGAGGACCACGACCACGAACATGGACATGAGCACGGTCACGAGCATGCCCACGAGGGACACGAGCACGCCGAAGGCGGCGACCATCCCAAGACTTACGCCGAAGCGGTGACCAAGATCGCGGCGCTCCACGATACGGTCCGCGACAGCCTGTCGGCCAAGGAAAACTCGAAGGCCGATGAGGCCGTCCACGAGCTGGGCCACCTGCTCGAAGACGTGCCGGGGCTGGCGGGCGCCGCCTCGCTCTCGGCCGACGACCTGGCCGACGTCAAAAAGGCCGCCGAGGAATTGCTCGACCTGTATGGTAAAATTGATGAGCAGCTGCACGGCGGCAAAGACATCGCCTACGACGAGCTGTCGGCGAAGATCGACGCCGCCGTCGATCGGCTCAAATCGCGGGCCGGGGCCGAAGCGCCCGCCGCCGAGCCAGCCGCCAAGTAACGTCGCGCTGTGTCGCCGCGGCCCTGCGATGTCGCGACGCTGTAACGCCGCGATCGAACTGACGCCCACCATGGTCCGAGGTGTTCGCATGTCCGCCGTTCGCTCGATAGCGCTGATGTTCGTTGTGGCCGCCGTGGCACTGGCGAGCGGCTGTGGCACGGCCAACGATCCCCGCACTTCGGCCTTGCGGCAAAAATTCCTCGCCACCGAGGAGCCGGCCGGCGCGATCACGATCGCCGAGTCGCAACAGAAGCTCGAGCCCGACGGCCAGGTGGTGGCCGTCGGCCGCATTGGCGCTAGCGGCATCGATCCCTGGGCCAAGGGCGAAGCGGCGTTCGTCATTTCCGAAGCGCCCGAAGGGGGCCACGCCGATCAGCCCGGCCACGACGCGGCCAACTGTCCGTTTTGCAAGCGCCGCGCGGCCAAGGCCGACGCCACGGCGCTCGTTCAATTTCAAGACGAACAAGGCAACGTGCTACCGATCGACGCGCGCCAACTGCTGGGCGTCGCCGACAACCAGGTGGTGGTGGTGCAAGGCCGCGGCCGGCTGAACGAGGTGGGCATGCTGGTGATCGCCGCCTCGAAAATTCACGTGCGCAAGTAGGCCGCTCGGCCCTCGGCCGGCAATCGGCACCCCCTGCGCCTCTGGAGTTGGGCCTGGCCACAGTTGGGCGCGCTGCCGCGTTTGCTGAACCTGGCGACTCTCGGTGTGTCGGGCTGACACAGGTGAAGCTGCTTTTGCACACCCTCCGGCCGGTTAACCGCTACTTCGCGCACAACTGCTACCCGATCGCGCCGACTGGGGGCGAATTGCCGCGGAAATTCGAAGCTATGTTTGGCTAGGCCCAAGCGACCGCCACTGGCAAGTGGCCGGCGTGGGGCATTGCGAGCACAACGCGCTGGCCGGCATGGATTTCGCCGGACTGGCTTATCAAGCGCAAGGAGGTCAGCAACACAAAATACGAGGAGCGCGTGTCATGGCCAAAGAAAGCGACGTCCTGGTTCCTGGCAACGGTTTGGGTCTGCATCAAGAACTGCGTCACTTGCAGTCGCACTGGTGGTGGTTCACTTTGCTCGGCGCGCTGCTGGCCGTGTGCGGCACCGCGGCCATCGTCTTCCCGCCGGTCATGGTGGGCACGTCGATTGCCGTGCCCGTCGTCTTGGGCATTCTGCTGACGATCGGCGGCGTGGCCACGATTGTCACCTCGTTTTGGGCCGGCAAGTGGAGCGGCTTTTTGCTGCAACTGCTGGTGGGCATCATGTACATCGCCCTGGGCTTCCTGTTCACCGACAACCCGGTGGTGGCGGCCGTGGCGCTGACGATGTTCATCGCCGTGGCGTTCATCGTGCTGGGCACGTTCCGCTCGATTGCGGCGCTGATGATTCAGTTTCCGCAGTGGGGCTGGGCCCTGCTCAATGGCGCCGTCACGCTGCTGGCCGGCGTGGTCATTTTGCGCAACCTGCCGGGCGACGCCCTCTGGGTGCTGGGCCTGCTAATCGGCCTGGAAATGCTGTTCAACGGCTGGACCTGGATCATGTTGTCGCTGGCCCTGCGGAACCTGCTGCCCAAGAACTAACCCTCCGGGGCACCACAGGGCTAGTATCCCAACGCATGCTGCAAGGAGACCTGCGCAATGCCATCCCGTGTTGATTGTGTTCGACGTCGCCTGGCCAGCGCGCTCGTGGCGCTGTGCCTGCCGGCCACCGCGTTTGCTCAAGCGGCGCCGGCGAAGGAGGCGGGGGCCGACGAGACCGCGATTCGCGCCTCGGCGGCCGACTATGTCAAAGCCTTTAATGCCGGCGACGCCAAGGCACTGGCCGAAACCTGGACCGCCGACGGCGAATACGTCGACGACCAGGGGCAAACCTATCGGGGGCGCCCGGCCATCGAGAGCCTGTTTGCCGCCGGCTTCAGCCAGCACCCCGGGTCGACGCTCGAAGTCACGGTCAATTCGGTCAAATTGCTCAGCCCGGACGTGGCGATCGAAAAGGGGGTCACCCGGGCTCGGCCCGCCAAAGGCCCGGCCGGGCCGCTGGTGTCGTACACCGCGGTGCACGTCAAACGCGACGGCAAATGGCTGGTCTCGAACGTCACCGAATCGCGATTCGCCGAGCAGTCTAACGAACTGCATTTGCAGGATCTGGCCTGGCTGGTCGGAAAGTGGCAGGTTCAAACAGGCGGCAAGACCGTGACGTTCGACTGCCAATGGCTGCCCGGCAAGAGCTATCTGAGCCGCAGCTACACAGTGACCGAAAAAGGCGCCACGGTCGGCTCGGGACTGCAAATCATTGGCTGGGATCCAACCCTGCAGCAGATTGTCTCCTGGACGTTCAATTCCGATGGTGGCTTTGGCCACGAGTACTGGGCCCAGGACGGCGCCCGGTGGGAAATTGACGCCACGAGCACCAATCCCGACGGCGCGTCGGGTCTTGCGCGGAACTTGCTGACCAGGCTCAGCGACAACGCGTTTAGCTGGCACAGCGTGGACCGCAGCTTGAACGATCAGTTGCTGCCCGATACGCAAGAAGTTCGCGTCAAGCGCGTGGTGGAAAAGTCGGCCAAGTAACCGAGTCCATTTCACCGCCTCACCCGCTCACTACGTTCTGCAAGGAGACAGTCAGTCATGTTGCGAATTGCCATCACGATGTTCTGCGCCCTGGCGGTAGCGCTGGGTGACGCGCGGCTTTGCTCGGCCCGTGGCGGCGGCGGTTTTCATGGTGGCGGGTTTGGCGGCGGCGGCGGCTATCGGGGTGGCGGCGGTTTTGGTGGCGGCTATCGCGGCGGTTTCGGCGGCGGTGGCTTCGACCGTGGGGGTTTTGACCGCGGTGGCTTCGACCGTGGGGGTTTTGACCGCGGCGGTTTCGATGGCGCTCGCGGCGGCGACTTCGCCGGACGCGATGGGGGCTTCGACCGCGGGGCCGCGCGGCCCGAAACGTTCCGCAACCCGTACGTGGGCGGCGGCGCCCATGCCGGCATGGCCTCGGACTTCGGCTTCGGCCACGTCGGCGCGCGCAGCTTTGCGCCGGCCGGCCACTACACGCATCCGTTCACGGCCAGCACCATGGCCGCCCGCGGACGCGACGTGCGCAATAACTTCTGGCACCACGATTGGTACAACCACAACTGGTGGAACAACCACCCGGGCGCATGGTTCGCTGGCGGCTGGGGCCTGGGAACCGCCTGGGGCCTGACGACCTGGCCCGCGCTGGGCGCTTGGTACGGCTGGGGTAACACGGCGCCGATCTACTACGACTACGGCAACAACGTGACCTACCAGGACGACCAGGTGTATTACGGCGATACGCCCGTGGCTAGCGCCGACCAATACTATCAGCAGGCCAGCGACCTGGCGCAGAGCAATCCGCCCGACAAGGGCAAGGACGACCAATGGACGCCGCTGGGCGTGTTCGGCCTAGTGCAAGGAGATCAGACTGATGCCAGCGCCGTATTTCAACTGGCCGTGAACAAGACGGGTGCCGTGGGCGGCAACTTTGCCGACATGCTCAGCGGCTCGAACCTGGTCGTGCATGGCGCCGTCGATCAGAAGACGCAGCGTGCCGCCTGGACCGTGGGCGACAACAAGGACACCGTCTACGAAGCCGGCATCTACAACCTGACCAAGGAAGAAGTGCCGGTGCTGGTGCACTACGGCAAGGAGCGCACACAGCAATGGACGCTGGTCCGGCTGAAACAGCCCGAAGGCCAAGACGGCGGGGCCCAGGATGATGCCTCGAAGGGCGATGCCCCGGCGCCCAGCGCCGAGCCTGCCCCGCCAACGCCTGACGACGATTCAAAATAGCCGCTGGACGAAGTATCCTGCGCGGCTACTTGGGCTGACCGGCAGGACGCTGCCCGCGGACGAACGTTTTCAGCGCGCCGCGGGCGCTATCCCACTCGCCCTTGCGCGCGGTGGCGATGATTTGTTGCAGGCTTTGATAAGCGTCGTCGGCCAGCTTGCCTGCGTTGTGCAGCTGGTCGATCCGTTCGGCCGACTTATTGACCAATTGGTCGTCCTTGGCGGTGATGGCCGTCCATAGCGCGTCGGCCGCGCCCAGGCTTTCTGGCGTGCCAAGTTGCGGCGTCGGCCGGCATCCGGCGGCCAGCAGCGTAAGCAAAAGCAGCGCCAGCAGGCCGGCCGGGCCTAGGCCCCCGCGGTGGCCAAACTCCTTCGTGCACCGGTCGTTCATCGGCTGACTAGTTTCCTTCCGGCGAGATGATTTCGCCGCCATTGCGCGTCGACAGCGCTACCCAGGTAAACGGATTGATTTCTTCGAGAATGAACCGCACCGAGCCGTCGCCAAACAGCGTGTTGGCGCCGTCGACGTGTTCGGCATACATTTCGTCGGTGTGGCCAAACGGGTTGTTGGGGGCGTGAATCACCACTTCGGGCCGGTCGTGCGTGTCGGGGCCGCTGTGGGCCGCCACCATGGCGCCGCCGCTATTGCACGCCGAAGGGAAGGGGGGCTTCGGGCACGTGACGCTATACGGCACGACGCCCACCCAGGTCTTGTTGCTCAGCACCGAGCTGTGCTCGCCCACCATCACGGTGTTCGATAGTCCGTCGACGATGTCCTTCTCGCGCAACCGCGCATTGCGATAAAATGGGCCGTCGATCGTGGCATCAAAAGTCTTGCCGTCGGCGTGCACGACTTCGATCTTGGTGAAGTCGGTAAACGACGTTTCGCGTCCCCACGGCTGGTGAATGCCCGCATTGGTTACGTAGTGCGAATGTGCCAGGCTGATCGACGGATCGTAGGGCGTCGGCGACAGACTCGGATCCCAAGCATCGCCGGCGCCACGATCGACCTTGAAGCCGTCGCTGCCGCCCGAGGCCGACGGACACAAGAACACCGCGACCGGCGTGCGGGCCACGGCCAAGTTCTCGGGGGTCCAGCAAGCGGTCTTGAAATTGAACTGCCCGTACAAGCCGGTCTCTTCCAGTTGCGGCAACAGCAGCGCTCCCCAGGCAAAGCCCGAAGGCCCGTTGGCATTTCCATCGGGAAAGCTGACGCCATTGATCGTGCCGGTTTGCAACGGGTTGCCGACATAGGCGGGCACCAGCACACCGTGCGCCCCCGAGTAGCTGGCCAGCGCTACGCCGATTTGCCGCAGGTTGTTGCTGCAATGGCTGCGGCGAGCACTCTCGCGCGCCGACTGCACGGCCGGCAATAGCAATGCCACGAGCATGCCGATAATGGCAATCGACACCAACAGCTCGACCAGGGTGAAACCATGTAGGGGGCGACGGCGAAGCTTGACCTGCCGCCAGGGCGGCGCGAGCGACGATCGGTTACAGACGGAGCCGTCCATTGGGTTTCGTCCTTATCAAACAACAACACTCAGTGCGCAAACTGCCCCGGCGAGCCTCATCATAGCAGACTGTTTGATTACTGCAAACATTAATTTTTGGTAACAAAAGCAGCTTCGGGGCCGGAAAATACTCGCAAAATAACGGGAAGTGACGGTCAGAGACGCGCGCTCACCCAGGCTTCAGGCCCGATAGCGAACCTGGCCGGCCGTCAGCGTCGCCTCGACGACCAATCCGGTTGGTCGGCCGTCGGCGCCGCAAGGCAGGCGGAACAGCATCAGGTCGGCCGGGTCGCCAGGACGCAGGCGATTGGGGCGCCAAGAGAGGAGCTGCGCGGGATGCTCGCTGGCCATGCGGATCGCCGTGGCCAGGTCGACACCGGCAAACCGCATGACGTTTGCCACGCCCACGCCCAGCGGCAGCGAGGCGCCGGCCAAGAGTTGATCTTGTCCGGCAATCACCAGCCGGCCATCGGCCAGGATCTCGAGCTCGCAGAGCTGCGTTGCGTAGCGCCCCGGCGGCAGCCCGGCCAATCCCGACAGGTCGCTGACCAGCACGCAGCGTTCGGGTGTCTTGGCGCGCACGAACGATTGCACTACTTCGGGCGGCAAGTGATGGCCATCGACGATCAGGCTGGCCATCAAGCGATCGTCGGCCAGTTGATCCCAAACGTAGTTGGGATGCCGGCGCAGGGCGCGGTGGGCGCCGTTACCCAGGTGCGTGCTCAACGTCGCGCCAGCATCGACCGCGGCGCGAATCTGCGCGCCACTGGCCGCCATGTGCCCCAGGGCCACGACCACGCCGCTGGCCACGGCCCGGGCAATGAACTCGGGCGCGGCATCGTACTCGGGCGACAGCGTCACCAGGCGGATCAACCCTTGGGCCGCGTCCTGAAACCGGCAGAATTCGTCCCAGTCGGGCGGCCGGCAATGTTCGAGGGGGTGCGCCCCTCGGGGCCCATCCTCAGTGGCAATGTAGGGGCCTTCGAGATGGATGCCCGCTATAGCGGCCGCCGCCGGCGCGTCCTGGGTCTGGGCCGCGGCGATGGTTCGCATGGCGTGCTCGATCGTCGCGGCGCTGCTGGTGGTCACGGTCGGCAAGAACCGGCCGACGCCAAATTCGGCCTGCCGGCCGGCAATGGCCAGCACCTTGTCGACGGTCAGTTCCGGCGAGCTGAACTCCTGCCCGTCGTAGCCGTTACTCTGAATGTCGATGAGCGCTGGTGCGACCCAAGGCACCTCGCCCACGGGTAACGCATCGGCCTCGCGGACCCGGGCAATGCGGCCGGCCTCAAGTTCGAGCGTGACAATGCGCCGCGTTTCGTAGTGGCGGCCCAGAATGCGATCGGTCGCGGGTCGGTTCATCAAGATATTTCGCAGGAGCACGCGGGGATGATCGAGCACCGCACGGCGGGCCGCGAGGTCCCCAGGTGCGACAGCCGGCCCGCCAGCAAACGAACTGGGCCAGCACGCCAATGTACTTTGGCTGCCGGCCCGTCGCCAGTTTGGCAGTCTGCGCTTGGCGCAGCCCGTGAGTTTTTAGTAGCGGTCGTTGCTGCCCCGCGTGGTCACGTAGGGCACAACCGGCTGACGCCAACGCAGGGGGTCGTAGGTATTCGAACCCCAGTAGGCGCCGTAGCTGCCGAACCAGGGCGTGCCCGAAACGGTCGGCCGCGAGTTGTCCATGCCGTACCACTTGAGCGCCGCCAGGCGATCGCCGCGCTGCTGGCCGCGCAGTTCGGCGCGGCGGCGGACCGCCATTTTCGGGTCGTCGTAGCGATCGCGCTCCTGCTGGTAGAACCACATTTCGGGCGTGGGGCTCAGGCCGCTCAGCGCTTCGTTGCGGGCAGGCTCATCGCGGCGCAAATCGAGCGACGCGTCTTGCGCCCAGCAGGTCGACACACTGGCCACGACGATGAGCGACAGCGGAATCCACAACGGGCGAAGCATCGGCGAGTCTCCTCTGAGACATTGCGCTGGGCGGGGGAAAGCCAGGTACGAGCGCAATCAAGGCGGGATGAACGACGGGGGACGCGGGGCAGGGCCTGCCGCGCGGCTGGCTGGGTGACGCCAGGCCGGGGCGCTGCAAGTCTGCTATTGTCGGATTCGGCCGCGCGACGGCCGGGGGATTAAGCGATTTTTCGGCTCGTCCCGATTCGCGCGGCCCGCGATAGCACGCCCTCTGCAAGCGGGGCAGTCTAGGCGACCGGCACCGGCGATGAACTGACGAACTGCCGGTAGCTAGCAGCATTGGGCGCGACCAGCACATACAACTTGTCGCCGCGCCGCCAATAGCCAATGGCCGCGCCGCCGGTCGTCGATTGCGGCTCAAGCGCCGGCGCCGGCGGCGCCTCGGGCCAATCGAGCGGCATGACGTACAAAAGTGCCTCGCGACCGTGCTCGCCGTGCAATTGGTAAGCCACGCCGCGCGCTGGCAATCGCTTGTCGGCCACATACTGCCAACCGCCCGGCACGCCCAAAATGCCCGGTGGAAAGGCAAAACCCCGCGGCACCTTGGCCAGGTCCTGCCAGCGTTCGCCCAGGAGCTGTTGCCAGTCCTGGGCCAGCTCGTCGATCGGCGCCAGCTCGTGGGTGCCCAGCCAGCGGCTCAGCACGAGCGCTAGCGCCAAGCCGGCCGCGGTGGTGGCCAACGTGCCCAGCCATTGCCGCCGCGACCAGGCCGTCGGCAGCTTGCTGGCAGCGGCAACCGCCGGAGCATTCGGCTCGTCAGCCGGCGGCTGCTCGAGCGCCGCCGTAACACCCGCCAGGTGGCTGCCGCCGCTCTCGGCCGCGGCCAGGGCCGCCACGATGCGGGCCGCCAGACCAACGGGCACCTCGACGCGATCCAGGCTCTGCCGCACGGCCGCGTCGAACTGCTGCACGCGGTCGTAGTGGGCGCGCACTTGAGGATCGGCGGCGACCTGCCGGGCCACTTCCGCCTGCTCGGGAGCCTGCAAATCCACACTGCCCGGACGGCAACTTTCGATTCCTTCGATCGTGCGCTTATCCATAAAACACCGCTGCCCGGTAAACCCCGTCGCTTCGAAAACACCCAGCTATCTGGCCGGCCACGCCGCCGATGGAGACCTGAGCGTGGCGCTGGCCGGCATCGTACGCTCGGGCGACCGGTCGTCGGCATCGAGCAATTTGCGCAGTTGCGCCTTGGCCCGGGCCAGCCGGCTCATGACCGTGCCGATCGGCATTTCCAAGGCTTCGGCAATTTCGCGATACGAACGCTGCTCGTAGTAGAACATCAGCACCACGATCTTGAATTCTTCACTCAGCGCATCGAGCGCGGCCTGCAGTTC
>CAZPED010000065.1:0-10622 GCA_964585335.1 uncultured Planctomycetaceae bacterium
ACCTGACGAACCTGGCCAACCGGCCGCTCGACCAGGTGATCGAGAAGATTCGCGTGGCTACCAAGGCCGGCCTGTTCACCAGCGACGAGGCGCCGCCCAAAGCGGTTGCCAAGGCCCTGCTCGACCGACGGATCGACTACTTCTCGGCCTACGTGTGCGAGAACCTGGGCTCGCCCGACGAGCGCGTGACGCAAGGCGAACTGGCGGAAATTGCCACGCAGGACTTTTCGCCGCTCAACGTCATGATTCTGGTGCGGCGCCCCAACGTGCCCGACCGGCCGACCGAGGCGATCGGCCGCCGACTGTTCGGCAATCGCGACGAAATGTTTTTGCAGTCGAAGCCCAAGCAGGGCTTGCTCACGCCCGCCGAGGTGCGCTCGATGGCCCTGGCAGAAATGGACCTGGGTCCCACCAGCGTCGTGTGGGATATTGGCGCGGGAAGCGGCTCGGTGGCCGTCGAGGCGGCGCAAATCGCCTCGGGCGGCACGGTCTACGCCATCGAAATGGATCCCGAGGATCATCAGCTGATCACGGCCAATGCCGAGCGGTTCGGCGTGACGAACCTGGTGGGCGTGCTGGGCCGGGCGCCCGACGCCTGGAAGGACTTACCCGAGCCCGACAGCGTGTTTGTCGGCGGCAGCGGCCGCGAGATTGCCAAAGTGCTCGAACTGGCCTACGCGCGGCTCAAGCCCGGCGGCCGGCTGGTGGCCAACGTGGGCAGCATCGAAAGCCTGTCGGCCGTGCACCAGGCCCTGGAGAGGCTCTCGCGCGACGTGAACGTGTGGATGATCAATGTCGCCCGGGGCACGTATCAACTGGAGCGAGTGCGATTCGAGGCCCTGAACCCGACCTTTTTGTTGGGTGTGGTGAAAGCGGGCGGCCAGAACCTGAAAGTATCAACATCGTGAGCAGCATCGCCGATTACCCGCAACTGGACGTGATTGCCGTAGGCGCGCACCCCGACGACGTCGAGATCGCCTGCGGCGGTACCCTGGCCCGCCTGGTGCAGCAGGGCTACAAGGTGGGCATCATCGACCTGACCGACGGCGAGCCGACCCCCGGTTCGCCTGGGCCCGAAGTGCGGGCGGCCGAGGCCCGTCGCGCGGCCGAAGCGTTGGGCGTCCACGTCCGCGTCCAGCTCGATTTGCCCAACCGGCGGTTATTCGATACCTTCGAGGCCCGCGTGGCGCTGGCCAAAGAGTTTCGCCGCTATCGGCCGCGATTGGTGCTGGGCTTTGGCGAGAAGACCCCGCTGGCCTCTCCCGACCACTGGCAGGCGATGCAAATTACCGACGCCGGCATTTTCTACGCGCGGCTGACGAAGTGGGATGAGCATTTCGACCACTTGCCGGTACACACCGTATCGGCGCACCTGTACTACACGCTGGGCTTCGGCACCTTGCAGCTGCCGCTGTCGGCCGGTCATCTGGTGGTCGACATCGGCGAGACGCTGGAAGCCAAGCTGGCGGCCATTCGCTGCTATGCCACCCAGTTTCCCAAGGAAAAAGAGTTCATCTACGAGCGAGTCCGCGCGGCCGCCATGCACGACGGCATTGCCGCGGGCTATGACGCCGGCGAGTTGTTCGCCAGTACACGCACGCTGGGCACGCGCGACCTGGTGCACTTTTTGTTCGGCCAGGCCCCCAGCGACGAACCGCGCAAGCCCGAGATACGTTAGCCGTGCGGCGGCCGCAGCGTGCGCAGCGCCGCGAGCGTCTGCTCGATATCGGCCGCCAGCGGCGCGACGAACTCGAGAGGCTGCCCGCTAACGGGATGCGTGATCTTAAGTCGCCGGGCGTGCAAGGCCTGGCGGTCGAGCAGCACCAGGTCGTCGCCTGGTTGACGGCTCAACTCGCCGCGCGTGATTTGTGCTCGGCCACCGTAGAGCCGGTCGCACAGCACCGCGCAACCAATGCTGGCCAGGTGCAGGCGAATCTGGTGCGTGCGCCCCGTCTTGGGCAGCACCTTGAATGCGGCAAAGCCGTCGAATCGCTCGACGACCTCGTAATAACTCCGCGCTTCGCGGCTCTGCGGATGATCGCGGCGCACTGCCATCTTTTCGCGCTGGTAAGGATGCGGACCGATCGGCAGGTCGACAATGTCGCGATCGCGGCTGGGCGCGCCAGCTCCGATCGCGAAATACTCCTTCTCGACGGTCCGGCTTTCGAACTGCTCGGCCAGCCGCAAGTGTACCTGGTCGGTTTTGGCCACGACGATCACGCCGCTCGTGTCGCGGTCGAGCCGGTGGACGATGCCAGGCCGCGTGGGGCCCCCTGCCCCGCTCAATCGGTCGAAGTGGAATTGCAGCGCCGCGGTCAGCGTGCCAGCCCAATGCCCCTTGGCCGGGTGCACGACCATGCCGGGCGGCTTGTTGATTGCCGCCAGCGCATCGTCTTCGTAGAGAATGTCGAGCGGGATTTCCTCGGGACGCGGTCCCTCGCGCTCCAGCGGCGGCAACACCACGGTCACGCGCTGGCCGGGGCGCAAATGATACGCCGCCTTGACGCGGGCGCCGTCGACTTTCACCCCCGCCGCGTTGATCACTTTGCGCAGCATGACCCGGCTGTAGGCGGGAAGTTGCTGGGCCAGAAACCAGTCGAGCCGCGCGTCGGCGTGCGTCTCGGGTACGACCAGTTCCAGCGGCGTCGAGGAGAGTTGTTCGGCGGACATCGCCCTATTGTACGCAGCCAGCGGACCGCGTGGAGCGAGTTGCCGACAGAGACGCTTTGCCCCGGGGAAATTACTTGGTTTCGGGGGCCGGAGTTTCGGCCGGAGCCGCCGGGCTGTCGGCTGCCGGTTCAGCGGGCTGTTCCGCATTGGCCTCGGGTGCGGCGGGCTCTGCGCCCTCGGCCGCCGGCGCGGCCGTCTCGTCGGCCGGTTTCTCAGCGGGTGCCGCCTCGTCGGCGGCCGGCTTGTCCGACTCGGGCGAGAGCTGCGGCAGCAGCGATTGATCGAGCGGCGGAACCTTGAAGCCCTCGCCCTCGAGCGGATCCTTCATGAAGTCGGGCCGAGCGCCCGGAATGCCGGGCTCTTTCGTCATCGGCTTGGGGGGCTCGTATTTCACGAACCAGTCGTAGAAGTTCTTCGTGTCGGCCGTTTCCAGCTGCTTGGCCCGGGCCTCGGCTTCGGCGACGAACGGGCTCTTGGGCCACTTCTTGCCGATCGAGCGATACTCTTCCACGGCCCGGCCAAGATCCTTGCCCAGCGCCTCGTGGGCGCGGGCCAAGCCAAACGTGGCACGCGCTTGCAACGAAGGCTCGTCGGCCTCGATCATCAGTGCCTGGTACATCTCGGCGGCCTTTTGCAGCTCGTCGCGGCCGGCGGACTTGTCGACGAACAATCGGCCCGTGCCGTCATCGAGCTGAATATCGGCCAGTACGGCCCGCGAGTACATGCCCACAGGGGTACCGGGATAGCGGGTAACGATGTCGTTGAGTGCTTCGCGCGGGTCGGGCGACATCATGGCGTCGAAGTACTCGGTCCAGCCCTCGGCCGCGTGACGGGCGTTTTGGTTGGCCAGGTAGGCCCAGGCCGCGAACAGCACGACAATGCCAATCAGGCCGGCCAACAGCGCGCGGGAATAGGGTTTAACGGCTTCGATCCAGCGTTCCAGCGTGTCGGCCAGCACGTTGTGTTGTAACTCGTGGCGTCGCTCCGTCTTCATGCTTTGCCTGCGCACAAGAGAACTGCCGGCCGAAAATCACGCAAGACGCGGCACGACAGGCGTGGCGCGGGTGGCGGCGGCGAATGGTAAACGGCCTGAAGTATAGGGCCGCTCGGCAAATGAGGTCAAGGCCGCGGTCAGACCCGACACAAAGGCATCAACCTGTGATGCCCCAGCACGTTAGGTGCGCTATTGGCAGGGATCGTACAGCCCCTAGAGCGGCCGCCGCGGCAAGGCGCGGGGGTGCGGCGGATCTTCGGGCTCGGGCAGCGGTTCGCCAAAGTCCTCGGCCCAGGCTTCGCGTTCCTCGGGCGAGGCGTAGTATCGCAGCCAGACCGTGGGATCGCCCCCCACATCGGCGCAGTCCCAATGCAGGTAGTTGCTCAGCGAGTCGATCTTCTTCTCGCGGCACGGCAAAATGTCACGATAGATGAGGCAGTACAACTCGCGATCCGACAAGTGATCGGTAAAGTCGAGCACGATCCGCCGGTCGAACAACTGATAAATGGTTTGCCACAACAGGTCGTGCAGCTCGTCGCTCGAAAGCGACTCGGGGCGCGGCAGTTTCAGCTCGGGATCGAACCACTGCGCGATGGGCAGAATGGGCGCCCGTTCCCAGGCGAGCATTGACGCCAGGAATTCGTTCTCGACGGGTGTCGGCAGCTCTTCGACGTTCACGCTGCGAATCGACTCGTCGAAGTAAGGCTCCAATTCGTCGCGCAATTCCGCGTTGCGCAACAGATGTTCTACTTCGTCGGGGAGTGGTTTGTGGTTCGTAGACATGCCAGCCGGACCTTGGTGCAGCGCCTTCAACAGTCGATCATCAACAGCTCCAGTCTTTGACTCTAACAACAATCGACAGGCGATCAAGTATAATCACCGAGGTAGCTTGAGCCCTTTTCCACGCGGCCAACACAACGTCGATACGACTAAGCAGGTCACGCCCGCACAATCGTCACAACTGCTACACTCCCTCAAAAAACGGGTCGCTGGCGAGGTATTTTGTGACCCGTACATGCGCGCGCTCTACAGCACCGACGCTAGCATCTACCAGATCATGCCCGCGGCGGTCGTCGTGCCGCGCTCGCGCGACGACGTCGCAGCCACGGTCGATACGGCCATCGAGCACGGGCTGTCAATCATTCCTCGCGGCGGCGGCACCAGCCTTTCCGGCCAGTCGATCGGCGCGGGCATCATCATCGATTTCAGCAAGTACCTGCGCGGCATCGAAATCGATCCGGTGTCGCACACCGCGCGCGTGCAAAGCGGCGTGGTGCTCGATCAGCTGAATGCCGCCGCGGCCCCACACGGCCTGCAATTCGGCCCCGACGTGGCCACCAGCAGCCGGGCGAACATCGGCGGCATGCTCGGCAACAATTCGGCCGGCGCGCGCTCGATCTGGCACGGCAAGATGGTCGACAACGTGATTGCCGTCGACGCAGTGCTGTCCGACGGCAGCAGCACCACCTTCGCCCCGCTCACACCGCAGGAGCTCGCACAGCAACAGTCGCGCAGCGATCTGGTGGGCCACATCCATCGCGAAATCCCCCGCATCGTGGCGGAGAATCGCGAGGAGATCTTGCGTCGCTTTCCGCCCATCTTGCGGCGCGTCAGCGGCTACAACCTGGATGAGTTCGTGCCCGAGTGCGGCGCGCGCATTCCCACGCCGCGGCTGCTGGTCGACGCCCTTGAGCGCGAAGGGCGCATGTACCCGGGCGCGGGATTCAACGTCGCCAAGTTGCTGGTGGGCGCCGAAGGCGGATTTGGCGTCGTGACCGACGCGCTGGTACACCTGTTGCCCCTGCCCAAGGTGCGGGGCATCGTCGTGCTGCACTTCGATTCGATGATGCACGCGGTCGAGTCGGTGGGCACGATTCTGGCCTGCGAGCCCTCGGCCGCCGAGTTGCTCGATGGGCTGATTCTGCGGCTCGCCGAGCGCAGCCTCGAGTACCGCAATTATCTCGATTTCGTGGTCGGCCAGCCCGAGTCGCTGGTGCTGGTCGAGTTCAACGGTCAGCACGCCGACGAAGTGCGCGCCAAGGTCGACGCGCTGGTCCAAACGCTCGACGGCCAACCCGGCTTATTTCACGTGCTGACGGCGCTCGACAAGCAACTGTGCGATCACGTCTGGGCGTGCCGCAAAGCGGCGCTGCCCTTGCTGCTCGGGCAGCCCGGCACGCGCAAACCGGTGGCATTTGTCGAAGACGCCGCGGTGGTCACCGAGCATTTGCCGCAATTCGTGGCCCGGTTCGGCGAGATCATGGCCCGACACGACACCGACGGAGCGTTCTACGGCCATGCCTCGGTGGGCTGTCTGCACATTCGTCCGATGCTCGATCTGGCAAAGCAGGTCGACATCGACCGGTTGCAGGCTATCTCGCGCGAAACGTGCGACCTGGTGCTCGAGTTTCACGGCGCCATGAGCGGCGAACACGGCGACGGCCTGGCGCGGAGCTATTTGAACGAGCGATTGTTCGGCACGCAGCTGTACCAGGCATTCAAGCAGCTCAAAGTGGCGTTCGATCCCAACAACCGGATGAATCCCGGCAAGGTGGTCGATGGCCCGAGCCCCGTCGAGAATTTGCGCTACGGCGCCAGCTACCGCACGTTCGAAGTGCCCACGACGTTCGACTTCAGCCGCGAAGGTGGATTTGCCCGGGCCGTCGAACTGTGCAACGGCGCGGGCGTGTGCCGCAAGCTGCAAACCGGCACCATGTGCCCCTCGTTCATGGCCACACGCGACGAAGAACACAGCACCCGCGGCCGGGCAAACGCCCTGCGCATGGTGCTCAGCGGAGCGCTCCCCGCCGAGGAACTGACGGGAGAGCGACTGCGAGCCACCTACGACCTCTGCTTGCAATGCAAAGGCTGCAAGGCCGAATGCCCTTCGAACGTCGATGTTGCCAAGCTGAAGATGGAATTCCTTGATGGCTATCAGCGCAAGCACGGCGCGTCGCTCGGCGCCCGCGTGATGGCCAACGCCGCGACGCTCAATCGCATTGGATCGGCGCTGGCGCCCGTATCGAACTGGATTGGCCAGACCTCGGTGGCCAGTTGGCTGGCCAGCAAGGTGTTGGGCATCGACGCGCGGCGCCCTCTGCCCCGCTTCGAGCGACAACACTTCCGCAAATGGTTCCGCAGGCGACGAGCAGCAGCGCTGAGCGCCGGAAAGCGCGGACCGATCGTGTTGCTCGACGACTGCCTGACGAGTTATTGCGAACCCAAAGTCAACCAGGCGGCGGTGCAAGTGCTGGAAGCTGCAGGCTACGAGGTGCATCTGGCCGGTCTGCACTGCTGCGGACGGACGCACGCCTCGAAAGGCTTTCTGACCGAGGCGCAAGAATTGGCCAGGCAGAACGTGGCGAGTTTGCTCCCCTGGGCGCGGCAAGGCGTGCCGATCGTGGGCTGCGAGCCAAGCTGTCTGCTGATGCTGGTCGACGAGTATGTCGACCTGGTGCCCGGCGACGAATCGCGGCTGGTCGCCAGCTGCGCCGAGCTGGTCGACTCGCACCTGGTCCGCGCGGGGCTGCCATTGCCATTTGCGCGTCGCCCGCAGCGCGTGGTGTTGCACGGCCACTGTCATCAAAAGGCCCTGGTAGGCGCCCAGCATTCGGTGGCGGCCCTGGCGCAAGTGCCAGGCGCCGAGGTCCAGCTGGTCGACTCGGGCTGCTGCGGCATGGCCGGCTCTTTTGGCTACGAACATTACGATGTCAGCCAGGCGATTGGCCAGCGCGTGCTGTTCCCGGCCGTGCGCAATGCCGTCGACGCGGCGATCGTGGCGCCGGGATTCTCATGCCGGCAACAGATAGCGCACGGCACCGGCCGCCGCGCGGTGCACCCGGTTGAATGGCTGGCCGACTCGCTGAGCCAATAGGCTGCGGGGTTTACTCAGGCCTGGCTCAGGTGCGGCAGATTCGCCAGCACGGTTTCGATCTGGTCGACCGCTTGCCGTCGTCGCGCCCGATAGCGAGCCGCGAACATGAACGGCGGCCACAGAAAATGCGCCACTTGCAGGCTTTGCACGCATTGCCAGCGCACCGCGGGATTGGGGCTCGACACCACGTAGCTTTCCATCAAGTAGGCGGTTATGCCGATCGCCGCGATTCCGGCCACCAGCATCGCTTGCGCCGCGAACAAAAGCCCTCGTCCCGATACCGGGTCCAGCACGTAAGTCGCCACCGCGCGTCGCGGACCGTCCGGCACGAAGCGAACCCGGCCCTCGTGAAACGCGCAGTTTGGCTGCGAGCTGGCTTGCACGAATTCGACCGACGTGTCGTCGACGTGCAAAACCTTGATCGCGCCCAGCGCCGGGCCTTGCGGCTGACTGAGCACGCGGGCCAACTGGCCCGACAGGCCGACCGCGCTCGCCTCGACCTCGACCTGGCCGGCCAGCAGTCCCTCGGGCGAGGCGCTGTCGATTGAAGTCAGCCGATTGTCGTCGGCTGCCGGCTCGACGGAGCGGCGCGCCCGGGCAACAAAGCGCACCGCGGCCAGCCAGACCACGATGGCAATGCCCAGCAACGTGGCGACGACGACGCGAGCCAGCTGCGTATCCATGGCGCGCTCCAGCAGCCTGAAGCTGTCGAATGTGGAACCGAGGGGCCAATCCGCGATTGTCGCTCAGGTCGCTTTTCGCTGCTCGATTTCAGCAATCTTTTCGACGCGCCGCGCATGGCGGCCGCCTTCGAAATCGGTCTTCAGCCAGATTTCGACCATGCGATCGATCAGCTTTTCTCCCAGCATGTCAGCCGACAGACAGAGCACGTTCAAATCGTTGTGGCGGCGGCTCATTTCGGCAGTCAGATCATCGTGGCAAGGGGCGGCCCGCACGCCGGGAAACTTGTTGGCGGCAATGCACATGCCGATGCCGGTCCCGCAAATCAAGATGCCCCGATCGACGGTTCCGCTGGATACCTGGCTGGCCACGAGCGAGGCGATATCAGGATAGTCGACGCTTTCCAGCGAATGAGGCCCCGTGTCGACGACCTCCTGATCGAGGCGTTTGAGCAATTCGATCAGCTTGCTTTTCGCGGCAAAACCACGGTGGTCGCTGCCAATGGCAATACGCATGTCACGATTCTCCCAGGCCGGCCTGCCGATGCTCGTCGAGCGGCCAACCGATTACAACTCGAGTTCGCTGATCCGCTGCTGCAGCATCGTTTTGATCTGTGCCGCGCAGCGCTCGTAGTATTCCAACGGTCCGCCGATCGGATCGGCAATGTCCCCTTGCTCGCCCCCCAGCACGAACGTGCGGCTCGAGGCCGCGGGCCACTGGGCAACTATGGCCTGACGGTGCGAACGGGTCATCGTCCAGATGATGTCGGCCTGGCGCACGAGCTGGGCCGTCAGCGGTTGCGATTCGTGATCGCCCAACTGCAATCCTAGCTTATCCATGGCGATCACGGCTTCAGGGCTGGGGCGCCCCCCCATCATGGCCGAAATTCCAGCCGACATGACCATCACGCCCCGCTCGACAAGCTCGGCGGCGGTGCATTTCAGCCGATCGGCCATCATCTGTCGGCACATCACCTCGGCCATCGGACTGCGGCAGGTGTTGCCGGTGCAAACCAGCAATATCATCGTGCTGGCCAGCCGCCGCAGGGTTTGTTCGGGCACCACTCCCTGCCGCAAGACCTGGAACGTGGAACCATCAACGCGGACTACAGTCGAAGGCTGACCCAGGCGACTTTGTCCATCGTTGAGCACCAGGTCTACGTCGTCGCCCAGAGCGGCCAGCACCTCTTGGGCCGTCACCGGGTCGGCGCCGCCCTGCGGGTTCGCGCTGGTCAGGGCCACGGGCCCTACTAGCAGCCGTAAAACGTCGAGCACCAGCGCATGCGCCGGAACGCGCAGGCCAATTGTGCCCGACGGGCACACCGCCTTCTGCACCGACGCGGGGAGCTGGCGGACCAGGCTTTCGGGATGGCAATCGCCGGCCACCAGGGTCAGCGGGCCCGGCCAGCAGCGCCGCGCCAGCCGTCGTCCCAAAGGGCTAAGATCAGGAATGTAGTCGAGCACGTCGTCGGGACTGCGGATGGCCAGGGTCAGAGCCTTGCTGGCCGAACGACCTTTGACGGCCAAGAGCCGCGCCACGGCCTTTTCGTTCAGCGCACTGGCGGCCAGACCGTAGACGGTTTCGGTGGGCAGTGCCACCAACTTGCCCTCGGCCAACGCTTGGACCGCCCGATGCACCACATCGCGCGAATCTTCGGCGCTGCGGATATCGATCACGACAGGGGGCATGGGCAGTGATTCTCGTCAGCCGCACCGGCGACTGCTTCCGTCCAAAGAAGGGAAAAATGGTCCGCGTGCGCGCGATAGGGATCGTAGCCCGCCCGGTTGCTAATCCCTATGGACGGCAGCATTTCGGGCGATTCAAAAGTAATAGATTACTATAGGGTTCGAGCCGCGCACTGGCAAGCCGTGACGGCGCTGTCTGGTGGCGCGCCCGTTGTACGCAAAAATCCCCCCTTTGGTTCGAACAACCTGTTAGGATAAAGACACGCCGCCGCCCGAAGAGGCATCGCCTTCGGCGCGCCCAGGCCCGCGCGGCGCCCCTCGGATGCTTTTCCTCATCCTTTCGTTAGGCTAGCCAGGACCCCTAGCAATGAGCATGGGCGACAACATGCAGCAACGGGCTGAGCGTTTCGTTGCGCGCTACGGCGCAGTGCGCGAAGAGCTCGGCCGAGTGATCGTCGGGCATCACGACATCGTACACGGACTGCTCACGTGCTTGTTCGTGGGCGGCCACTGCCTGCTGGAAGGGGCGCCCGGCCTGGGCAAAACGTTATTGGTCCGCACGCTGGCCAAGATCTTGCATCTCGACTTCTCGCGCATCCAGTTCACTCCCGACCTGATGCCGGCCGACATCCTCGGCACGAACATGGTCATGGAGTCGCCTGACGGAAAACGCTACTTCGAGTTTCAACGCGGCCCGATCTTCACGCAGATTTGCCTG
>CAZPED010000066.1:0-10564 GCA_964585335.1 uncultured Planctomycetaceae bacterium
CACTGCCCCCCAGCACTGCCCGCAGTTGCATGCGGAACAGCGGCAGGTTTTTCAGCGAGCAGCGAATGCTGCGCAGGCCGAGCGTGGGCTTCTCCGCGGTTTCCGCGTCGCACGGCGATTCGTCGGCCCCCAGGTCGCAGGTGAGCAAGACGACGGGCCTCCCCTGCATCTCGTCCATCACCTCGGCATAGGCGGCGTAGTGCACCTGTTCGTCGGGCTCGCAGCTGCTGCCCAGGTAGAGAAACTCGGTGCGATACAGGCCAATGCCGTCGCTGCCGCGATCGAGGCAATGCTGTACCTCGTGCGGAAACTCGATATTGCCGAGCAGCTCGAGGTGAATCTTGTCGGCGGTTTCGGCCGGCAATTCGCGGAGCGTTTGCAGCCGTGCCGCGCGGCTGGCCGCCTGCTCGGCCTCGTGCCGGTAGTGGGCAATCGTTTCCTCGTCGGGCTGCAAAATGACCAGCCCGTGATCGCCGTCGATAATGACCAGGTCGCCGCCCGAGACCTCGGTGAGAAACGGGCCCACGCCCACCAGGGCCGGAATCTCGAGCCCCTCGGCGACGATCGCCGTGTGGCTGCCGGGCCCGCCAATCTCGGTGGCAAAGCCGCGCACGAACTGCCGGTTGAGATTGGCCGTCTCGCTGGGCGTGAGATTGTGGGCCAGCACGATCACCGGCGAAGTCAGTTGCGAGAGCTCCTCGCGGTTGCGACCCAGCAGGTTGCGGAGCAGACGTTTCTCGATGTCGAAGATGTCGTTGACGCGGTCGGCCAGGTAGCTGCTTTCGACCCGTTGAAACACCTTGGCGTAGCGCCGCAGCGCGCGGCTGACGGCGTACTCGGGCGAGTAGTGACGCTCGCGGATCATGCCGTCGACCTCGGCCCGCAGGACCGGATCGCGGAGCATTTGCAAGTGTGCCGAGAAGACGGCGCCGTACTGTTCGCCCAGTTCGCGGGAAACGGCGTCGCGATTGCGTTCGATTTCGGAGCCGGCGGCGCGGATGGCCGCTTCGAGGCGTTCGAGTTCGTGCTCGACGGCATCGCGCGCAACGAACCGCCGGGGGATGCGGAATCCCTCGTTGTCCATCACCAGCGCTTCGCCCACGGCCACGCCGGGCGAAACCGCGATACCTTGTAGTTTTTGCATGTGACACTCGTGGCGGCGCACCCAGCGAGACGCCCCGCGGCCCACGGGCCTGGCGGCCCATCGTGGCGAGGCGGTCCATCGCGTGGTCGGGCCCGGCGTCGTCAAACGCCGGACCTGGCAGCGCTATCGGCCAGTCACCCGGTCCCTGGCGTCGCGAAGCGCTCGGCTTCTAAGGGAAGAACGCGGCGCGACAATCCTGGGGACGTCATGTTATTCAACCGTTCCATTTTCGCCGAAGTCGTGTTGGATCAACTCCGACAACGCGTTCAGGGCCGCTTCGGCGTCGGGTCCCGATGCTTCGAGATCCAGCCGCGTCCCCGCGACGGCTGCCAGCGTCAGAATGGCCAGGATACTCTTGCCATCGACGCGTTCGCCGTCTTTGATCACTTCAATCTTCGCCTGGTACTGACTGGCCAGCTTGACGAACAAATCGGCCGGCCGCGCATGCAACCCTTGCGGGTTCGTCACGACCACGGATTTCGTCAGGCAACCGTCAGCCATTTTGTCACTGGTCCACGTTGAACGCGACGCCGGGTGCGCGGGGCGCTTGCGCGCCGCACGAATTGCGCCCGGAGCCGCTCCTCGATCTGGTTCCTCGGGAGTGTCCGCCTCCGCACCTGGCAGCCGCTCGTTTTAGGACACGAAGCCGTTGTTGTCGGCCTCTTCGAGCAATTGCCGAATGTCATCCGCCGTCTTGGCTTGCTTGAGAAACTTGCAAAAAGTGTCGTCGCGGAGCTGCCGAGAGATGTTCTCCAGCGCTCGCAGGTGATCTCCCGGCCGGTCGGGAGGAGAAATGAGCAGAAAGAAGAGCTGGACCTTTTCGCCGTCAAGGCTGTTGAAGTCGATGCCTTCGCTGCTGACCGCCACGGTGCCCACCAGGCGCTGCACGCTGGGATGCTTGGTGTGCGGCACGGCCACGCCGCGGCCGATGCCCGTGCTGCCCAGCTCCTCGCGCTTCATGATCGCCTTGACGATGCTCTCGACCTCGTTGGCCGAGATCTTACCGGCCTCGAGCAGCGCGCCGATCATTTCGCGGATCGCGCCTTCTTTGTCATCGGCCATCAATTGAGCGCGAATTGCTTCGCTGCTCACAAAATCGCCAAACTTCATACCCTCGTTTCCTTTCTCACCGTATCGTGCCGCGCGGATCGTCGTTGTCGTCTGCGGTGCCTCACCAAAACCCGCGCGCCGCACGCGTGCGTCACTCGCCGCTGGGCTCCTCTTCCAACGAGGCCGCTTCGTGCCGGTGCCCGGTCGCGCGGTGACGCTCCTGAACTTTTTCTTTGTACTTCCGCAGCTGCTGTTCCAGTTTGTGGATCACCCCGTCCAGGGCCGCCATCAGACTCGTCGATTGCTCGGTCGCCACGAAGTCGTGCTTGTGCTCGGCCGATACCCGGACGTCTACGCTCGGGTTCTGCTCGTGCTCCAGATCGACGGTTACCTCAATGGCCGAAAGCCGTTCGAAGAGCCGCTCCAGCTTTTCCACCTTGGCGGTGATCTTGCTGCGCGTGGCGTCACTCAAATGGCCATGTCTCGCGGATATGTTCACTTGCACGAGCGTGCACTCCTTCAGCTAACTCAAAACTCGGCTTCACTTTGTGGCAATGTGGCCGGCCTGGGAAGCCAATCATTCTACCCGTGGGTTCCGGAACCGACAAACGCGAAAGATCGCGTAAAATCGGACCCCCATGAGCGGGTTTTGCCACTCAACCCAGTTTAGCTTTTTGCTAACGGCACGTAAGGGGGCAACGCCGTAGCGGCTCAGACCATGGTCCATGGGATTGGGCCCTGCTGCCTTCGCGTTGCCCGTATCCCGTACCCATGGGCCAGGCTCGAACCGGCAGCACATTCGGCCGATTGCCGTGAAATCGAATACGATTGCCCAAGCCCCCGCCCGGCGCGGCCGGGCCCCCGGTGGAGTGAAGAGAGCGACCGATTTCACCCAGATTTGGCGGTCGACCGGGGCTTGCCGGTCGATCCGGCAGGCACGATCTTGCCTTGCCGCAGCTTCTCCTTCCAGGCGTTGTAGGCCCGCACGCGGCTGGCGGCCCTATCTTCCGGTCGATAGCCGTGGTTTCCCGGACCGGTGATATTCGTCAGGTTCCAGAAGGCCATCACCCGGTAGTCGAGGGCGTTGTTGTCGAGCGCGTCGACAAGATCGCGGGCGCCGCCATTTTTCAAGTCGTCGGCGCTATAGCCCCACAACATGCGAAACAGCGCCCCGGCGTCGGCCCCACGCTTGCTTTCGAACGTGGTGCGCACCTTGGCGGCGGTTTCCGGGCTGCGGGCCACGGCGCTGCGCAGTTCTTCCATGGCCGTCGGCCAGAACTGCTTTTCCTTGGGATCGCTCAAGGCATCGACGCACGGCTCGAAATTGTCAAGCGCAGCCAGGCAGCGAATCGCCAGCGCCCGCGCTTCGCGGCGGCGGCCCACCGAGCTATGCGGGTCGGACAATTCGGTCAGCAGCACGTCGACCGACTTGTCGTTGGGCAAGAGCGGCTCGATGGCTTCGATCGCCTGCCGATTACTGCTTACCGGGTCCGAGGTTACCCACTTGGGCAGTTCGTCTCCGGCGGGCGCCGCCGTGGTCGTGCCCAGCGCGGCATGCTGCGGAGCGGTGAGCTCCAGCAGCTTTTCGCCCTCGCGAATGCGAATCACGCCGTTCGTGGCGTACAGATCAACGACCAACTCCACGGGCTGCGTTTCCGGATCCGCGCCCGGGGGCAGTACCTGGTGTACGTCGAGGGCCAAAGTGGCGTCGCCGTCGACGAACGTCAGCTGAATCGACTGGTCGCCGAATTTAAGGACCAACGAATTGTCGGGTTTACCGACCGTGGCCATCGTCCAGTGGCCGTAGCCGATGGCCAACACGGGGGCTTGCTGCTCGCTCCAGCCTACTAGTTGTAGCCGTGCGGCCCCTTCGGCCTGGAGCGTGATGTTTGAGCTGAGCGACAACACCGGGCGAAACAAGGGGAGCGCCAGCACCTCGTCACCCTTGGCCAGCGCCGTCATCGACGGCACTCGCCGCCACTGGCCCGACTCGGCATCGCGCCGCAGCAGCACTTCCTCCGCGCCTTTTTTCGAGACGAAGCGGCCTAACTCGGCCGGCTCCTCGACCGGCGCCGCGTCGGCGGCCGGTTCCGGCGGAGCAGATTCATCGGCAGGCATGTCAGCAGCGCCGGGCTTGGCCGCCACCGGCTCGGGAGCAACGGGCACCGCGGCTTCGCTGTCCGGCTCGGGCGGGCTGGGCTCGGGTGCTGGCGGCGCCGTCGAGTCTTCGTCCACGGGGACCGCCGGCGCTAACGGCTTGACGGCCGCGGCGTCTTCGACGGGCGCCGGCTTCGTCTCTTCAGTCGCCTCGGGCACACTCGGCGCCGCTTCGGCCGTTGAGTGCTCATCGCCGGCCGGAGCCTCTGCCGGTGGCGCTTCAGTGGTCGCTTCCGTCTCGGCGGCCGGTTGGGGTTCGGCCGGGGGCGCGTCGGCGCCGGTTTCCGCGGCCGGTTGCGTGGGCGCTTCGACCGCCGGCTCTTCGGTCGACGACGCGCCGACCAGCGCGAGCAATTGTTCGCGAACTTCCGGGGGGCCTAGCGCGACCAATCCACCGAGCGTGAGCAGCGCCGCCACCAGAACCATGGCCGCCACGGTCCAGCGGCGCGACCGCGACTCGCGCAGATACTCGGGCACTTCGGGCTTGGGCCGCCGCGTGACGGGGGGCGGACCGGCTGGCGAGCGCGCGGCAACGGCCGCACCCGCCTTGAGCGAATCGGATTGCACCGGCGGCGCGTCGACCTGCGCCGCCAGGCCATACATGCGCTGCCGCGAGCGCGGGTCGATTTCCGCCGGCTCGCCCAGCACTAACGTCAGAATCTGGTGGCAGGAAGCCACTTCGGCCAGGTGCACGTCCGATTCGAGGCAGATCTTCTCGAATTCGCCGACGCGTTCGGGGCCGAGCGTATTGTCGAGATACTCGGCCACGGTGTTGGGATCTTCGGCCAACCCGCGGCCAAACAGTGCCGGCACTCCCAGCCGCAGGCGGCGCATGCAGTCTCGCGTGCGATGGACCAGGTTCGTGGCGAACTCGCTCTCCTCGATCTTCTTGCCGATGTCTTCCGTATCATCGGGCTCGAGGATGTCGTCGAGATAAGCCAGCATGGTTCGCAACGTCAGTCGCATGCTCAGACTCCCGGCAGGTTCCCTGGGGTGGCGCGCCAGATGGCCGCTCGTCGTTTGCACTTATTAGTGAGGGCCTGCCCCCGTATCCGTACAACGCGGGGAGAAAAAATTGCTGGCCCACTGCCAGCAGACCTCGAACTCGGAAAGCAAACGTCGACTGCCCAGTGGTTTACGAGCGGAGTAGCGGGCGTCAGGAAACCGACGACGAAATTGCGCAAGAGCGCAAGGGAGTGACCAACATTGCCGGAATACCGGGTCGGCAACCCGGCAGCTTACGAGGGTTCGGTCGGCGTCGATTGGCCGGCGCGGTCAACTGGCTTGGAGAACGCCAGCAGTGACGCGCTCGAGGCCAATACCATGAACGACGAGAGCAGCCAGGGGTGCAAATCCGCGTCGTTGGCCGCTGACGGCCGATCCCAATGGGTCTGGCGCCAGCCGTTCCTGGTGCGTACCCAGCGCGGCGCGGGCCGCGGTGGAGCACTGGCTTGGGGCGCCGACTCGGCGACCAGCAAGGCGCCCAGCACCAACAGCGCGCACAACAGCAACAGCCAAAACCGATGACTGGTCAACTTTGCCGCCTCGATCGCAGATTCAGCCGGGCCAGAAACGAGAATTGCCGGCTGAGGATAATTGGCAAGGCTTCAGGCACTTCCGGGGCCGAAATCCGCGGCCGGCGATCAGCAGTGCGGCTAACTGCAATCGAGAGCGGAACTTATTGAAAGCATGCCCGGCGGGGTGCTTCGGCAACCTGTCGACTTCCCGCAACAAGGCCAACGGCTGAGTGATGCCTGTTTGCGACAAGCGGCCAAATGTCCGGCCGCAGGCGAGGGCCAGCCAAGTGTGGCTGCACAAAGCGCTGGCGCTCGGACGATTCGGCCGGTTGCCGAGATGCGCAACCTGGCTGCCGAGTGTTGGGGAAAAACATCGCGCCCAGACAGGCGCTCTAGCCCGCGGGGCCAGGTTTTTCCAGCGACAAATGCTCGGGGGCGACCGCGTTGGGCCCCGCCAGCGTGCAGTGAAAGTTTCGCCAGTCGTTGTTCGCGTTACGAGCGGTCACCTGGCGGGCTCGCTTGTCGGTTGCGCGGCGTCGAAACTTGACCTGATTTTTTCGTTTCGCCTTCGTGGCTTTCGAATGCCGTGTAGAATTGAGTGTTGTCGGCGCCAGCGAGTGGCGCTGACCTGACGGCACCTCGCGTAAAGCAGTACTCAGATGACTCGCAACGACCGCATTCGTCGGCAACAACTGATCATACAAGCCGAGGGCTATCTCGAGTTGGGCATGGCGCGGCACGCGCTCGAAGTGCTGTCGCGGTGCGGCGAGTTGGAAAACCTCACCGATCACGGGCTGTACCTGCTCGGCGAGAGCCTGCGAACGCTCGAACGCTACGGCGAGGCCATCGTGCCGCTGAAGCGCGCCGCGCAGGGCGACCCCAACAATATGCACATCTGGCTGGCGCTCGGTTGGTGCTACAAGCGCATCGCCCGGCTGGATCTGGCCATCGAGTCGCTCGAAGAAGCACTCTCGGCCGAGCCCAACGAGGCGCTCGTACACTACAACCTGGCTTGCTATTGGAGCCTGGCCAACAACAAGCGCCAGGCGCTGTCGTACCTGGCCCGGGCCATCCATCTCAAGGAAAGCTATCGGTCGATGGTGGCCGACGAGTCGGACTTTGATCCGATTCGCCAGGATCCGGCTTTCCAGGCGCTGGTGCGGGTGACGGTCTAGCGGGTGTGAAATAACGAAAATCCTCGACCCGCCGCCAGGGCGAGCCGAGGATTTCGCTTTGCACGAACCCGACCGATTCGTCTAGTACAGGTAAGCGATCCCGAACAGCGCACCGTGCAGGATCAAACTGCCGCTCTGCTTGACCTGGGCGAAGCCCGCGGTGTCGGCCAGATAGGGCAGGAATTGGTTGTCGGCCAGGGCCAGGTTGGTGACGCCCACCACGCGGTAACCGCCAAACACCCACAGGTTCGGCAGCAGGGCGTAGTTCAGACCGGCATCCAGTTCGCCCAACAGCGACACGTCGGACTTGTGGCCGTAGATATCGAAGCCCTGCAAACCGTTGCCGCTGAGCAGCGTGGTGTGGGAGTTCATCTGGTTGCCGAAGACGCCCACCTTGGGCACGAAGAACGCGCCAAACCGCTGGGTGATCGAGTAGTTCAACAGCGCGCCGACCTGGGCACCAAACAGGTTGTTGGTCGTGCGGAAACTGAGGTACGCCTCGTCGGCGCCGCCGTTGTCGCCAAACGAGTGGCCGAAGGCCACCGAGCCGTAGGTCAAGCGTTCGTCGAAGCGGAAGTAACGGAAGCCGGCCAGGCCCACCACGGTCAGGCGTCCGCCGGTCAGGATCGGGCCTTGGATGAAGTTGAGTTCGAAGTTGTTGACGCGATCGTTCCGCCAGATCCGCTGGTCGGGCGAGTTGTCGAAGTAGTAGCTGGCCGGGTTCGAGCCGATCATTACGTCGCCGGTCTGCGTTTGCAGGTTGATCGGCGTGCTGAGGTTGTTGTTCGGGTCGGTCAGCTCGGCATAGCCGTTCATCTGGCCCAGGCCCCAGTAGGTGAAGGCAATGCCCGGTCCGTAGCAGCCGCAGGGATTGTAGCCGCCACACTCACCGCAACCGCCACAGCCGGCGCCGACGCCGCCAAAACCGTAACCGACGGTAATCTGGCCGCCACCGACCCAGTCGGCCTTGGCGTTTTGAGTATTCATCAACTGGTTGACGTTGTTGTTGGTTTCGTACGTTGTCCAGTAGGGATTCGCGCGGTTGCGGGTCATCACCAGGCCGGCGACAGCGCCGAACCAATGTCCGCAGGCGGGTTCGCAGCACAGGCTCTCGCCGCAGCACGACGAGGCCAGCTCGTCGCCGAAGGCGGTGCGGTCCTCGCCCGGCGGGGTCAGAATCGTGCCGGGGGCCTGCTGGGCCTGGGGCTGGGGCAGCGCCTGGGCCTGGGGCGCGTAGACCGATCCGGCGCCATAGGCGTAGGTCGACGGCGCGGTTTGCGTTGGGCTGTAATACGTGGCCGGCACCGTCGACGAATTGGCCGGCACCACGCTGGGCAGCGGCAGCAGCGACGGGCTGCCATAGCCCGACTGAGCGTTTGCCGGACTGGCTGACCAGCCTAGGCAAACAAAGAGGATTAAACTCGTCGTGCAAATAGATTTCATCGCAGACTCCTTTCGGGCTTCGAAATTCCGTTTCGGCGCCTCCTCTCCATGGGCGGCGCTAAACGCATCCGGCAGGGTCACCGAGCGGGCCGCGAGGGGCCGCGCTCGACGCGTGGAAATCCATTCCACAACAATCCACTCCGTTGACTCCACTACAACCAATCGTCTGAGCCCCTGGCGCTCATTTCGCGGATTGTGCGTGCTGTGCCCGATTTTTTCTCAAGCGCGTCGCGCTTTCAGGAGCGACCAGCGGAACCGGTACATCAGGCGCGCCGCAACTCTTGGACGCGCGCGGCACATTCGCTAGGGTTTGATGGCGCCCCCGGCAGGATCGTTACCACGAGCGCCCGGTGAGAACGACGCTACACGCCATGCCAGCGACGTAAGAAATGCGCCCTGTAGCGGCGCGGCGGGGCGAGAAACTCGCCGCGCGGGCCCGAGTGGCTCGAATCGATCCACTGGCCGTGGCCAGCGGGGCCCGGACGCCGCGCTTGCCGACTGCGCGCCGCCTGGCCAGTTGCCCGGCCGAGCACAGGGCCTCAGTCGCCGGCGACTTCGCGAGCCAGCTGCTCGTAGTCTTCCGCGCCGTTCGAGTCAGGCGCATAGCTAAAAATAGATTGTCCGAAGCTCGGCGCCTCGGCCAGGCGGATGTTGCGGCGGATCCGCGTTTGAAAGGTACGCGTTTCGGCCCAGGGAGTGCGCGGCTGCCGCGACTGCCCGAAGAACTGCTCGACCTCGTCGGTGACTTCGGCGGCCAGCCGGGTGCCCGACTCGTACATGCAATAGACCACGCCGCTGAGCCGCAGCCGGTCGTTCAGCCGCTTGGCCACCAGCTCGATGGTTTGCAGCAGCTTGCTCAGGCCGTGCAGCGCCAAGAAGTGCGGCTGCAAGGGGAGGAACACTTCGTCGACCGCGGCCAGCGCGTTGAGCGTCAGTATGCCCAGTGACGGCGGGCAGTCGATCAGCACGTAGTCGAACTGGCCCTCGACCTCGGCCAGCTTGTCGCGCAAGATCACCTCGCGCCCCACGACGCCCACCAGCTCGACCTCGGCCGCCGCCAAGTCGATGTGGCTGCCCACGACCCACAGGTTCTCGCCGGCCTCGCGCCAAACCTCGGGCAGCCGGGCATCGCCGGTCAGCACGTCGTACACGCTCTGCTCGTCGCGCGCTGGTTGCAAGCCCAGGTGTAGCGTGGCATGGGCCTGCGGATCGAGATCGATCAGACACACACGCTGGCCGGTAGCCGCCAGGGCGGCGCTCAGGTTCACGGCCGTCGTCGTTTTGCCGACGCCCCCTTTTTGATTCAAGATGGCAATCGATCGCATGTGCTGCGGAAACTCCTTTTCCCTCGGGCATCCTCGTCGCGCGGCGGTGGGGCCAGGGCAGCCCTCGGCCGCGGGCGGATTATAGCGAAATGGCGCAGTTTGGACCTAGGCCGTCTTCTGAGCGCCCCTTTGCGCTCTAAAAACGCGCAGCTGGCACCTTAGCGGATGTGGCAGCTGGCCAGCCCCCGCTTTTCCAGGTACTGCTGGTGGTAGTCTTCGGCCCGATAGAACGTGTCGGCCGGGACGATCTCGGTGACCACGGGGCGGCGATACTTGGCGCTTTGCGCGAGCGCCGCCTTGGACGCCTCGGCCGCGGCTTGCTGCTCGGGCGTGTGATAGAAAATCGCCGAGCGGTACTGCGAACCGTAGTCAGGGCCCTGGCGATTGAGCTGCGTGGGGTCGTGATTCTCCCAAAACACCTTGAGCAGCTGTTCGTACGAAACCTGGGCCGGATCGTAATCCACTTCCACGGCTTCGGCATGGCCGGTGCGATCGGTGCAGACTTGCTCGTAGGTGGGATTGGCCGACTTGCCGCCAATGTAGCCCACTGCCGTGGCGCTAACGCCCTTGATCTGACGGAAAGCAGCCTCGACTCCCCAGAAACAACCCGCGGCAAACGTGGCCTTGGCCATGGCGTCAATTCTCCGGCGATTTGGAATGTGGCAAGCCAGCAAGCTCGGCCCCCACGCGACCTCTGGGTGGCCACCTTATTCTAGGCGGCAGGTAAAGCCTACCCAACGGGCCGCGAATCGA
>CAZPED010000067.1:0-10527 GCA_964585335.1 uncultured Planctomycetaceae bacterium
GCGACCCGAGTCTGACCGCGCTGCTCCTGGCGTTGGGGGTCCGCAGGTTCAGCGTGTCGCGGGCGATCTACCGCTCCACAGTGGACCCCACTCGCTGGTCGTCGGGCAGCGAGGACAGGGCTGCGAGCAGCCGCACCTCGCGCCCTTTCCGCGAAAGGGCGGCGGTGGGGGACGTCAGCGAGGCCACCAGCAAATCGATGATTGCCGCGTGCCCGGTATCGGCGGCCGGGGTGCCCAGCGGTACTTCGCGGCCGGCATCGCGCTTCTGCGCGCCGAAAAACTTGCGATGAGCGTCGATGATTCGCCGCTCGACCATCTGGCACAGCCAGCCAAAGGGCTCGCGATGTTCGAACTGGGCCTCGGGCAAGCTCCGAACGGCTTCGACGCTAACCTCTTGATAGATGTCGTCCACCTCGATCTTCCGGCGCAACGCGGGGCCCAGCTGGCGTTCGATGAATGCGCAGAGCGGCTTGCGCACTTCGGCCAGGTAGTCGGCCAGCGCCTCAAGGTCGCGCTGTTTGACGCGCTCGGCTAGGGCGTCGGCATTCATGGCGCGTGGAACCTCGATAAGGAGTCGCGGGACGGGATGGTAGTTTATCGCCACAGGGGAATTTGACAAATCAAAGCCCCCGCCCCGGCCGTTTGGGGAAGCCGGCGATAGGCCAAGAAAGTAACCATTTGCCGGTAACAATTCGCCCCGGCTTGCGTACAGAAGGTTAGCGGGGCAATTGGCCGCGAGACAAACGAGGAGGTCGAGCCATGCCAGACGGAAAGCGCAAACGCCGCCACAGTGCCTGTCAATGCCGCCGCCAATGGTATGCCCACCACCGTTCGGTCCGGTTCCTGCGCCGGTTTGGCCTTGGCCAGGAAGCCCCCGGAGCAACCGCTGTCGCTCAGTAGCTCGCCGCGGTCGCCGCGACGGTCGTTCGACCCGAATTTCCGCGGCTTGTTGCCCATTCGGGCCCTTTCCCGGCGCTGCGGCTGGGTGCACGGCAGCTTTCAAGGTATATAACTGAAGGCTACCGCGCGGCGCGGCTCCCAGCTCGTGGCACCGGAGTGAATGCGTGATGGATGCCTCTTCGATTTTCGTGGGCAAAGGGCTCAACGACGACTGGCTGCTGGCTCGAATGGCCAACCGCCATGGACTGATTGCCGGGGCCACGGGCACGGGCAAAAGCGTGACCTTGCGCGTGCTGGCCGAGGGGTTCAGCCGTTTGGGCGTGCCGGTGTTTCTGGCCGACGTCAAAGGCGACCTGGCCAGCATGGCCTTTCCGGCTACCGACGAGCAAGGCAAACTGCGCGAACGGGCCGCGTCGCTCGGCATCAGCGGATACGAACCGCGCGCATGTAGCGTCACGTTTTGGGATGTACTTGGCCAACAAGGCCATCCGGTGCGGGCGACGATCAGCGAGATGGGGCCGCTATTGCTCGGCCGGCTGCTGGCGCTGAACGACACACAAAACGGCGTGCTGAGCGTCGTGTTCAAAGCGGCTGATGACGAGGGGCTGCTCTTGCTCGATTTGAAGGACTTGCAGTCGATGCTCGCGCACGTGGGGCAGAACGCCAAGGAGTATTCGAGCAAGTACGGTAATGTGTCTCCGGCCAGCGTGGCCGCGATTCAGCGTGGGCTGCTGACCCTATCCGAACAAGGTGGCGACCGATTTTTCGGTGAGCCGGCCCTCACCCCGCACGATTTGCTGCGCGTCGACAGTGCGGGCCAGGGCGTCGTAAACATTCTCGTGGCCGACAAGTTGATGGCGGCCCCGAAAATCTATGCCACGTTTTTGCTCTGGCTGCTTGCCGAGCTGTTCGAAACGCTGCCCGAGGTCGGCGATTTGGATCGGCCCAAGCTGGTGTTCTTTTTCGACGAGGCGCACCTGCTGTTCGACGAAGCGCCCAAGGCGCTCGTCGATAAAGTCGAGCAGGTGGTGCGTCTGATTCGCTCCAAGGGAGTCGGCGTGTACTTCGTGTCACAGAACCCGCTCGACATTCCAGACGACGTGCTGGGCCAGCTGGGTAACCGCGTGCAACACGCCCTACGGTCGTTCACGCCCAAGGATCAGAAGGCGGTCAAAGCCGCCGCCCAGACCTTTCGCAGCGACGGCACGTTCAGCGTTGAGGAAGCCATCGGCCAGTTGGCCGTGGGCGAAGCGCTGGTGTCGCTGCTCGACGCGGCGGGGGCGCCGCTGGCCGTCGACCGGGCTCGAATCGCGCCTCCAGCAAGCCGCTTGGGCACCATCAGCCTTGAGGAGCGCAAGCGGCTGATCGAGGCTTCGCCGCTGGCCGGCAAGTACGATACGCCCGTCGATCGCGAGTCGGCCTATGAGCGACTCAGGGCGAAGGCCGCCGAGGTCGACGCGGCTCCCGACGCCAAGCCTGCATCGGGCGGATCGCGGCGGCAGACCCCCTGGGAGGCGGCCATCAACAGCGCAGCCCGTTCGTTTGGCACGCAGCTAGGGCGCCAGATTCTCCGTGGCATTTTTGGCTCGCTGCAAGGCGGCTCGCGCCGCCGCCGCTGATTGCCGGCTGAGATGCTAGGCAGCCCGGCGGGCAAGCTGGGGCCGAATAAACACGGCGTCGGCCAGCCGCGCGGTGCCCTCGACGTAGCCGTGGGTGAGATTGCCGCGGTACAGAAAGCCCAGGTCGTTCATCACGTTCAGGAACTGCGGAAACGTGGGCAGGTCCGAGTGCTGGTCGGGCAAGGCGATTTCGATAATGGCTGCCGAGGCGCGACCGAGCAGATGCACGCCCCCTTTGATAACCTCCATGTCGAAACCCTCGACGTCGATCTTTACGAACACGCCATCACGCACGTCAAGCTTCCGGGCCATGGCGTCGAGCGTTTCGATCTGTACGGGGGTCGACACGTATTCGCCCTGTCGTTCGGCGGCTGGATGCAGCAGCGTCGACCCACCCGAGTTTTTCTGGTTCCAATGCATGTGCGTGTGGCCGGGCGCGCTACCGAGTGCCAGGTTGAACGTTTCGACGGCGCCCTGCTGCGACTTGGCCCAGCGGCTGAGTCGGGCGTGCGTGTCGGGCACGGGCTCGAAGCAATAGATCTTGGCCTGCGGAAACAGTTTGCGGTACTGCCTGGCCTTCTTGCCAATATTGGCGCCGACGTCGAAAACCGTACGAATCGGCAGGTCGGCTATTCCCAGCAGTCGGCGGCGCGACTGGGCGTAGTCGATCACTGGCTTCATGCCCAATTGAAGGCGACAGAACTTGATCACGCGCTGACGGATCATGGCAGCACCTGGGGCGAGCGGGTCGGCAAGACGGGTGCCTGAACGACGCGGTGCCAGAAGGGGGCGGCAGGCGGCAAATCGACAGCTGTCAGGCACACGACATTCAGGGGGAGGACGTTAGTTCTTATCGGACCGGTGCCAATCGTCTCTCCAATTCAAGCCGCGGTTCTTCCCCCTCCCAGCATGGAACTGGGGTGGCCTGGCAGCTATCTTGGTGCCAGCTAGCCCGCTACGTCGGGCATTTTCTTCACGCACCCAGGCAGCTAGCACGTCTCGGCCATGTTGGATTCCTTCGAAATCATCGATCTGAGCGTCCCCTTGCAGCACCAGTCGGCCAGCGAACCGCTGCCGGCCGAGATCCACTACGTGACGCACGCCGACGAGGGGCGCCAACAGATGGAACAATTCCTTGGCGTTGGCTCGCAGGACCTGGTGTACTCGGATGGCCTGGGCTGGGCCGTCGAAGACATTCATGCCATCACCCATAGCGGCACTCACGTTGACGCGCCCTATCACTATGGCCCCGAGTCGGAAGGACGCCCGGCGCGGACGATTGACCAGGTGCCGCTCGAGTGGTGCCTGGCTCCCGGAGTGGTGATCGACGTCCGCCACAAGGCGCCCGGCGAGTTTATCACCGTGGACGATTTGCAACGGGCCTTGCAACACATCGCGTATCGGCTGCGGCCGCTCGATATCGTGCTGTTGCAAACGGGCGCCGACAAGCGGCTGGGATCGCCCGCCTACTTCGCGCAGCCCGGCTTGGGACGCGAGGGAACGTTGTGGCTGGTCGAGCAGGGCGTCAAGGTCATCGGCATTGATGCCTACACGCTCGACCGTCCATTTGCCGATATGCGGGCCGACTACCAACGCACGGGCGATGGTCGCTACATTTGGCCCGCTCATTTTGCCGGCATCACGCGCGAGTACTGCCAGATCGAAAAGCTGGCGAATTTCGATCGACTGCCTGCCCCGCACGGTTTTTACGTCTCGTGCCTGCCGGTTAAGATCGAACGGGCCAGCGCGGGCTGGTGTCGCGCCGTGGCGCTGGTGCCCAGGAATTGAGAAGCGATGTCGCTAGAAACTCGACCCCACGCGCAACGCCGCTTCCTGACATGCCATGCGAGCCGACTGGCGGGCGTGTGCCTGGTGCTCAGTTGCACGCTGCAACACATTTGGGGCGGCGAGACTCGCTCGGCCCTTACCAATGTCCGCTGCCGCAACGGCGTGGTGGTGTCGGTTAGCGAGCCCGCCTCGCGTGCTGGGCTGGCGGCGCTCGAGCGTGGCGGCACGGCTGTCGATGCCGCGGTGGCGACGGCAATGGCGCTGGCTGTCACCTATCCGGCCGCGGGAAATATTGGCGGCGGCGGTTATCTGCTCGTCGTGCCCGACTCGGCCGACGCCAATTCATCGGTATTCGATTTTCGCGAAGTGGCGCCCCAGGCGGCCACGCGTGAGATGTTCGCCGACCCGCGCTGCCGCACTCCGCATCGGCGCGTGGGAGTTCCCGGCACTGTGAGAGGTCTGGCGCTGGCGCACGAGCGCTACGGCAAACTGCCCTGGCGCGACCTGGTGCAGCCGGCCGTGGCGCTGGCCCGCGATGGCTTCGCCCTCGACGCCGCGGTTGCCCTGGAACTGAACAGCATTCTGGCGAAGTCCGACAAGGATCAGTTTCCGGCCCTGCACACCTCGTTTGCCCGTGCGGACGGCATGCCTTGGCAGGCGGGCGACTGTCTGCGGCAGCCGCCACTAGCCAAGGTGCTGGAAGCGATCGCAGAGCAAGGGCCCGATGGCTTTTACCGGGGTTGGGTGGCCGAATTACTCGTCGACGAGATGCGCCGCGGCGGTGGACTGATTACGCTTGCCGACCTGGAGGCCTATCGGCCGGTTGCCCGCGAGCCCCTGGTTGGCACGTACCGCGATTGCCAGGTGGTGGCCGTGCCGCCGTCGTCGTCGGGGGGGACCACACTGCTCGAAGCCCTCAACATTCTGGAAGTTTATGATCTGCGTTCCTGTGGACGCTGGTCGGCCGATACGTCGCACCTGATGATCGAAAGCGCGCGCCGCGCCTATCGCGACCGCGCCGCTTATCTGGGCGACCCGGCCGACGTCGATATACCAGGCAAACTGCTCGAGAAGCCGTATGCCCGGCAACTGGCCGCCACAGTTGACCTGCGGAAGGCCACACCCAGCGAGTCGTTGGCCGGCGAGATCCCCTTGGCCGAGGAGAGTGAGCAAACGACGCATCTCTCGGTGGTTGACCGCGAGCGGACGTCAGTCAGCCTGACTTACACGCTGGAAAGCGCCTTTGGCAGCCGAGTGGTCGTTACCGGCGCCGGCTTTCTGCTGAACGACGAAATGAATGATTTCAATCCGGTGCCGGGGGTGACCACGCGCGAGGGGCAAATTGGCACGCTCCCGAACCAAGTGGCGCCTGGCAAGCGAATGCTGAGTTCGATGTGCCCCACCGTGCTGCGCCGACAAGGTCACAACCTACTGGTTACCGGCAGTCCGGGCGGTCGGACGATCATCAACACCGTACTGGGCATGGTGGTCAACGTCGTCGACTTTGATATGGATGTGCGAACTGCGGTCGATTCGCCGCGGCTGCACCAGGCCTGGTTTCCCGATCGCGTCCGCATCGAACCGCAATTGGCCACCGAGCACCCCCAAGTCGTGGAGCAACTGCGTGCCATGGGGCACGCGTTTGCCGACAAGCCGGCCGTGCAGGGGGATGCCCATAGCATTTGGATCGATCAGCGCCGCGGCGAACTGGTAGGGGCGGCCGATCGCCGCATTCAAGGCGCGACTGTAGGCTATTGAGCGCTCTTGCTCATGGCGCTTCGTCGCCTCAAATTACTTTCTCGTCGCGAAATCGAGCAATGTCCTCGGGCGAGAACCCCAACTCGCCCAGGATCGCATCGGTATGTTCGCCTAATGCCGGCGGACGGTGCCGCACGCTGCCCGGCGTCTCGCTCAACTGCACCGCGGGCTTGGCGACCGGCAGCATCGTGCCGCCGCGGGGCGCGGCCACCGTGGCGTACAGCCGTCGTGCCTGCACCTGTTCATCGCCGGCCGCCTCGTCGAGGTCGTAAACCGGTCCACAGGGAATGCGTGCCGTTTCGAGCGCCGCAATTGCCTCGTCGCGCGTCCGCTCGCCGCACCAGTGGTTCATCGCGTCATTGATCAGCTGATGGTTGTTGGCGCGCGACAGGTCGTCAGCGCAGCGCGGATCGGCCAGCAAGTCCTCGCGGCCCACCAGACGGGCCCAACGGCGGAACATGCCGTCGCCAATTGTGGGCACGACAATCCAACCGTCGCGCGTACGGTAGGCATCGCTGGGCGCGGTATAGAATGCCGTGTTGGCCTGCCGGGTGCGAAGCACGCCCGTCACGGCCCGTTCCATGGTGAACTGCGTCATGAACATGGTGCTGGTCGACAAGAGCGAAACGTCGACCAGCTGTCCTTGCCCGGTCAGCTGGCGGTGGTAGAGCGCGGCCATTGCGCCAAAGGCGGCGTGCAGCGCCGTGCCGTAATCGGCCCAGGGCACGATCGAGCGAATCGGCAGTTCGGCCGGACCGGTCAGGCTCATGGCACCGCTCATGGCTTGGAGCACGCCGTCGAAGCCGACGCGATCGCGGTAGGGCCCCTCGGATCCAAATGCCGACGCCATGACCAGGATCACGTCGTCTCGCACCGCGCGCAGCGCCTCGTAGTCGAGCCGCAGCCGCTGCATCACTTCCAAGGGCAGGTTGACCACCACCACGTCGGCCGTGCGGATCAGCCGTTCGACAATCGGCCGGGCGCCCGGATGGCCAGGATCGAGCGTCATGCCGCGCTTGTTGCGGTTGAGGTTCAAGAACAAGCCCCCCTCGCCGCTTTCGGCGATCGGGCCGACCCAGCGGTCTTCGCCCCCTTCGCGACGTTCGACGCGAATGACGTCGGCCCCAAAATCGGCCAGCATCATGGCGGCGTAAGGCCCGGCAATGAAGCGTCCGAAGTCGACGACACGTATGCCCGCGAGCAAATCGGCCACAGGTTGTAGACTCCTCGTAGTACGGGGCGAACCGGAGCGAGGCGAGCGCCCCCCACCGGAAAGTCTCAACTGTGAGGAACCGGCGGCGCCGCGTCAACCCGCCGCGGTCCAGCACGCCTGCGGCGGCCGGTTTCGCGGGGGACTGGCCGAGCGAGCTAGAATTGTTTGGGCGCCCGGCAGAGGTTGCCCGTCATGAGAGGGTAGGAAAACCATGCTACTTCATCGCTTTAATTGGAAACGCGAGGTGCTCGAGTCCAGCGAGCCCGTGCTCGTCGATTTTTGGGCGCCCTGGTGCGGGCCTTGCCGAGCCATGAATCCCACGATCGAGTCGCTGGCCCGCGACTACAAGGTGGCCAAGGTGAACGTGGACAAAAACCAGGAACTGGCCGCTCACTACCAGATTTCGTCCATTCCGGCCCTCATGATCTTCAAGGACGGCAAGGTCGTTGCCCGGCACGTAGGCGTGATGCCCGAAGGAACCCTGCGCGCCCAATTGCAACAGCTCGGCGGCGCAGCCCGGGCTTAGTAGCCATAGTGGGCGGCGGCGTGCAGCTTGGCCTGTTCGTCGATCGACAGGCCGGCAATTCGCTCGGGAGCGAAGGAATGGTCGCGCGTCAGGTGTTCCCAGAAAGTCATGCCACTGACGCCAGCCTCGGGCACGTCGATCGTTTTCAACCAGATCCGTAGCTCGTTGGCCCGCAGACTGCGCAACCAGCGGCTGGGTGGTCGCCCGTGGCGAGCACGCCGCATCGGGCTGGGCTTGCCGGGGTCGTCCTCGACGAACGTGTCGGCCACCGGGCCTTCGAGCGGAGCTTCGCCCCAACGCACCTCGTCGGGAACCAGGCTTTCTTCGAGGTAGCCGTTCTTGCCGGTGTAAGGCTCGCCCGTTCGTTTGTGAACCGGGCGGGTGATGCCGGTAAGCTTCCAGCGACCGCCGACAAGCTCTTCGCGCTCGAACCATCGCCAGGTGTTATTCTCGGCGGCAGCCCAGTGCTCAGCCGGCGGACGCGGTGCGGTGCTATCAGCCGATTCCGTGCCCCACATCGCTGCCGCGGCCAGGTTGTCGAGCGTCTCGGCGCGTAGCACCTCGGACAAATTGAACAGGCCAAGTCCCATCCAAAACGCAAATCGCCGCCGCGTGAGAGCCCATCGAGAGCGACGCATCGCAACCTCCCCAAGCTGGCCCCAAAAAACGGGTTCCGCGAAGCTTCGGACCGTTCCTTCGCGGACTCGAAAACTGCCTGGGAAAATATAGGTTGGCAGGCTACGCGGGCGGGGGCCAGGGCGGAAGTTGCTGTCGAATAAGCTGTTTGGACGAGGACGGGGCGGCCCAAACGACCCGTGGCCAGCGGCGGACTAGGGTGCGGCAACCGCAGGCAGCAATCGCAGTCCGGCGGACTCGTCGGGCACGGCCAACTCGAGCCGGCCACGGTACGACTGGGCCTTGTCCGACATGCCGCGCGCGACCAGCACTTTACCGTCGGACAATCCAACCATGCCTAGCGAGGCCTCGAAGTTCCACTTGCCCACCAGCTGCAGCCGGTTGTCGGCCTTGAGCAGAACCTTGGGCACACCGTAGCAGCCAAACCACCAGTGATCGGCAAAATAGGCGGCGGTTTGAATGCCCATTAGTGTATGGCCGCTGGCCAGCACATGACGGGCGCGAAACGTGAAGCTGGGGTCGTACTCATAGAGGTAGTTTTCGCGAGTGCCCAGCGGCAACCCGCCGACTACGATGAAACGCCCCTCATGATAGGCAATGCCGCCAGCCCCGTGTACCAAATCGGGCACCGCATGCTTCGCAAGTTCATCGAGCGTCCCGGCGTTATAGACGTAGACCCAGGAATCGGCCTGGCCGGCCGGCAAGTTGAATTTACCGAGGTTCACGGCCACGAAGATCTTATCGTCGTGAAAGCAGAGATCGCCGTGATGCGTGGCCACGGCGATTTGCTTTTGCACGCGGCCATCGGTGCCGGTTTTGACCAGTGTGGTGGTGAATGACCAGTAGATCGCGTCCCGCTCGTTGGTGCAGACACCCTGAAGATGACCCGAATACGCGCCCTCGCACTCAACCGGGTGAAAAGTTTGCCCGGCAGGAGGATCCGCGGCGCATGCGATCGTGGCTGCGAAGCTGGAAACCATCGTGAAAACGGACAACAGCAGGCGGAGGGAATTCTTCATATCTTTCGATACCAACTCGTGAGGTTTCAAAGAGTGGCGGGCCGATCGACGGTTTTCGATGTGCGCACGTTGCCTGTATTGAGCGTACCGGCCGGTTCGAACAGCATGACGTGGCATTCGTTGTCTGCACAGGGCCGGTGCTCGACTCCGCGCGGCACGATCACCAGTTCACCTTCGGATAGATCGAGCGCGTGTTCCTGTCCGGCGTCGTCTCGATAGTCCATCCGAAACGAACCGTGCAGCACGAAGAATAGTTCGTCCTCACCGGGGTGGTGGTGCCAGTCAAATTCGCCAAGCAGCTTAACCAGTTTGACGTGCTGACCATTCAATTCGCCCACGATTCGCGGGCTCCAGTGCTCGCCAAACAGCGACAGCTTCTCGGCACAGCAGATCTTCTGCATGGTTCAGCCTTGGATCGAGGAGTTGGCAAGCGATGCGGTTGACGACATACCAGCAAAAAATCCGGCCGAGGCGCGAGTTAGCAGTAACAACCCGCGACGGCGCAGCGCGACTAGCCTGCAGAGCGTTCGCCGCGGCGCCGCGCCAGCCTTACCGCCGTCGCGCGGTCCGCTGGGCCACGGCGTCCTTGATTGTACAAGCCGCCAGTGGCCGCCGCTCTAGGGCTGTTGACCTGGCGTCGCGTCAGCCGCAACGGCCCGTTCGCGCAATTCGCGGCGCAGAATCTTCCCGATGTTGCTCTTGGGCAGCGACGGCATGAAGTGAACCTGCGCTGGAGCTTTGAAGCGGGCGACGCGTTGGCAAACATGCTCGATGATCTCGCCTTCGGTCGCCTGGGCATTGGGCCGCGGCACGACAAACGCTACCACGTTCTCGCCGTAGATTTCATCAGGCACGCCCACCACTGCCGCTTCGGCCACGGCCGGATGCTCGTGCAGTACGGCTTCGAGTTCGGCGGGATAAATATTCTCGCCGCCGCGGATGATCATGTCCTTCTTGCGGTCGACGACGAACAGATAGCCGTCCTCATCGACGTAGCCGACGTCGCCGGTGTGCAGCCACCCACAACGCATCACTTGCGCGGTTTCTTCGGGGCGTCCGTGATAGCCC
>CAZPED010000068.1:0-10483 GCA_964585335.1 uncultured Planctomycetaceae bacterium
CGCTATCCGAGCTTTGCCGAGGAGTTCGAAATTGCCCGCCGCACGACCAGCGCGACGAGCGACCAGATCGTGCCAGTGCTCACAGCCGAAGAGATTCTCGACTTGCAGCGGATCGTACGCGAGGTGCCGATCAGCGATCACGCGATTCGCTACGCGCTGTCGCTGGTGCGGCAAACCCGCGTCGGCGAACAGGGCACTCCCGACTTCATCTCCGACCAGGTGAGCTGGGGCGCGGGGCCCCGGGCCGTGCAGTTCCTGATTCTGGGAGCCAAGGCGCGGGCGCTGTTGCACGGGCGCACGCACGTTTCGACCGACGACATCGCGGCCCTGGTCAAGCCGGTGCTGCGGCACCGCCTGGTCGTGAACTTCTCGGCCGAGAGCGAGGGCGTGACGGTCGACGACATCGTCGACCGCCTGGTGGCGATCACACCGACGAAAGAGGACGAGCTGAGCAGTGACGCCCGCTTCCAAAAGATTTTTGCATCCTGAAGCGATCAGCCGCATCGCGCGACTCGATTTGCGCGCTCGCTACGTCGTCGAAGGCTTTCTGTCCGGCATTCACCGCAGCCCGTACTTCGGGCAGAGCGTCGAGTTTCTGCAGCACCGCGAGTACGCGCCGGGCGACGACCTCCGCCACGTCGACTGGAAAGTCTGGGCCAAGCAAGACCGCTTCTACGTCAAGCAGTTCGAGGAAGACACGAACCTGCGGGCCACGCTGGTCGTCGACGTTTCGAACAGCATGCGGTACGGCTCGGGACCGTTGAACAAGTACGAGTACGGCTGCACCGTGGCGGCTAGCCTGGCCTACCTGCTGCTGCGGCAGCAAGACGCCGTGGGCTGCGTGTCGTTCGACCAGGCGATTCGCGTCAAAGCGCCGCAGCGCACCAAGCGCAGCCACTTGAACGACGTGATTCAGGCCCTGGCGGCCAGCGAGCCCAAGGAAAAGACCGACCTGCACGGCGTGCTGCGGGGCGTGGCCGAGGCCTATCCCAGCCGGGGGCTGATGATCCTGGTGTCCGACCTGCTGGTCGACCGCGCCGACCTGTTCAAGGGACTCAAGCTGCTGCGGCAGCACGGCCACGACGTGATTCTGTTTCACGTGATGGACGACGAGGAACTCGACTTTTCGTTCAGCGGGCCAACCCGCTTCGAGGGCCTGGAGCTGCCCGATCACCTGGCTTGCAATCCCCGGGCGCTGCGCGACGGTTATCTCGAAGCGCTCAACGCCTACCTGGCCGAGGTGCGCCGCGGCTGCGCGCAAAACGGCGTCGACTACACCCTGGTGCGCACCAGCCAGTCGCTGGGGGGCGTGCTGGCGGCCTTTTTGAACCAACGGCAGGGAGCCTTGCGTAAGTAGAGCGAAGAGCGTCATGCATTAGCCGTCGGCTCATCGGCCGGCGATTGGGAAAGTACCGCGTCCGATGCCCAGTTTCGTTTTCGAATCATTGCTCTGGTGGGGGCTGCCGCTCGTCGGCTTGCCCGTGCTGATCCACCTGATCAACCTGATGCGGCATCGGCGCGTGCAATGGGCCGCCATGGAGTTTTTGCTGGCCAGCCAGAAGCGGCACCAAAAGTCGATTCTGTTCAAGCAGCTGCTCTTGCTGCTGCTGCGGATGCTGGCCGTGGCCGCCGTGGTGCTGATGGTGGCCCAGCCGCTGCTGCGCAACCAGTGGGGGTCGCTGCTGGGCGGCACCAGCACTCACCACATTATTCTGCTGGACGACAGCTTCTCGATGTCCGACCACTGGGCCGGCACCACCGCCTTCGATGAGGGCAAGCAAGTGGCCGCCCGGCTGGCGGCCCAAGCCGAGCATCAAGACACGCCGCAGGTTTTCACGCTCCTGCGCTTTTCGCGTGCCCGGCAGCTCTCCAAGGGCACGCAGCCCGACCTGCTGCAGCAACCGGTCGACGCCGAATTCTCGGCCCGGCTCGAAAAAGTGCTGGGCCCCTTGCGCACGTCGGAAACGGCTGCCGAACCGCTCGAAGCACTCGAGGCGATCAGCCAGTTGCCGGCCCAGGGGCAGGACGAAAACCGCGTGGTCTACCTGGTCAGCGATTTTCGCGCCAAGGAGTGGCAAGATCCGCCCGCCCTGCGCAAGGCCCTCGAACAATTGCAACAATCGGGCACGCAACTGCACCTGATCAATTGCGTCGACAACGTTCACCAGAACCTGGCAATCACGGCGCTGCGCCCGGGCCCCGGCACGCGGGCCGCGGGGGTGCCGCTGCTGGTCGAAGTTTCGGTGACGAATTTCGGCCCCGGCGACAAAGAGCGCGTCTCGGTAACGCTTGAAGAAGACAGCCGTGCCCGGCCGGCGATCGTGCTCGAAGAAGTGCCGGCCGGCAAAACGATCAGCCGCCGTTTCCCCGTGCTGTTCGCCACGGCTGGCCAACACGAGATTACCGCCCGGCTTGATACCGACGCCGTCGTGGTCGACAACCGCCGGGCGCTGGTGCTCGACGTGCCCAAGGCGGTCGAGGTGCTGGTGGTCGACGGCGACGCGAAGGCCCAGGACGCGTTCTTTCTGTCGACGGCGTTGTCGCCGGGCGGCAAGGTGGCCAGCGGCCTGAAGGCGCTCATCGAAACGCCGCGCTACCTGCGCGATCATCCACTCGATCAGTTCGACACAATTTACGTGCTCAACGTCAATCGGCTCGATCCGGCCGAAATCTCGGCGCTCGAATCGTTCGCCAAGTCCGGCGGCGGCGTGGGCTTCTTCCTGGGCGACTTGTCGCGGGCCGAGTTCTTCAACGAAAAGCTCTACCGCAATGGCGAGGGCATTTTTCCGCTGCCGCTGGCGGGCCCGGCCGAGCTGGTGGTCGACCGTCTGGAGAAAGCTCCCGACCTGGAAGTGACCGATCATCCGATTTTTTCGGTGTTCGCCGGCGAGCGCAACAGCTTTTTGTCGGCCGTGACGATCAGCCGGTACTTCGCCACTGAAAAAGACTGGGCCCCGCCCGACGATTCGCCGGTGCGCGTGATCGCCCGCTTGCGCAATAAGGCGCCGCTGGTGGTTGAGAGCACGTTTGGCCGCGGCCGCGTGGTGGCGGTGCTCACCAAGGCTTCGCCGCTGGAAACGTCGCTGGGCAGCTGGAACAACTGGGGCCGCGACAACCCGAGCTACGTCGTGGCGATGCTGGAGATGCAATCGTACCTGGCCGCGCCGCGCCATCCCGACACTAGCCGCGTGGTCGGTACTCCGCTGGACGTCAAAGTCGACCCGGCCAGCATGGCGCCGCAAGTGCGTTTCACGCTGCCTGCCGAATCGGGGGGCGGCGTGCTGACGGTCGACGCCACGGCCGCCGACGAGGGACACCATGCCCTGCTGGCCGATACCGACGTCAGCGGCATCTACCAGGCCCAGCTCACGCTCACCGACGGCTCGCAGCGCGACGAGCGCTTCGCCTTCAACGTCGACACGGTTGAAAGCAACTTGAAAAAACTCGGCGCCCCGCAACTGGCCGGCCAGCTCGAAGGGCTGCGGTACGAGTTTCACCAGGCCGGCGACATCAACGTCAATCCGCAGCAACTGGCCGGTTTCAACTTGTCCGAAAGTTTGCTCTATGGCCTGATCGCCCTGCTGCTGGGCGAGCAAGTGCTGGCCTACGTTTGCAGCTATCATCCGCCAGCCCGAGGAGGCGCCGCATGACCTCCTGGCCGCTGCTGGCGGAAACCGTCACGCGCACCAATTACGAACTGTCGCGTCTGCAAGCCTACACCGAGCGCTGGCACTATCTGGTGCTGGGGCTCTTGTGCGCGGCCGTCGTCGCCTTCGCCGTCTGGATGTATCGCCGCGACGCCATCGAGCTGCGCCCCGGCGTGGGCATCGTGCTGCTGGCACTGCGGCTGGCCGCGCTGGCGGGCCTGTTGGCCTTTTACCTGCACCTCGAAAAGCGGACCGAACGCCGCGTCGTTCACAACTCGCGCGCCCTGGTGCTGGTCGACACCAGCTTGAGCATGGGGCTGCACGACGCCACGGCCTCGGCCGTGCCCGCCACGCCGAATCGCCTGGAACAAGTGACCGGCGTCTTGGGCGACGGCAAGCTGCTCGACGCACTGCGCTCGAAGCACGACGTGACAATTGCCCGCTTCGACAGCGAGTTGAGCCGCGTGGCCAATTTCAGCAAGCTGGCCGAGAAGCCCGAAGCAGCCGCCCAGGCCAAGGACGAGACCGCCCCTGCCGAACAGCCGGCCGGCGGAGAGCGCGGCGCGGAAAAAGACAACTGGCGCGAGGCCCTGCTGCCGCAAGGCAGCGAAACGCGGCTGGGCCAATCGCTCCGCCAACTGATCAACGACGAACGCACCACGCCAGTCTCGGGCATCATCGTTTTTAGCGATGGCGGCCAGAACGCCGGCGTCGATCCGACGGCCGCCGTCGCGGTGGCTCGCGACGCCAAGATACCGATCTACACGATCGGCATGGGCTCCGACCGCCGGCCGGCCAACGTCCGCGTGAGCGACCTGGTGGCACCCGCCCGGGCCTATCCTGGCGACGCCTTTCACATTACTGGCTACCTGCAAGCCGAGGGACTGGCCGACCGGGCCGTGACGGTCGACCTGCTCTCGCGCGTCGGTGGCGAGGCCAAACGCGACGAAGGCAAACTCGAATCGAGCCAGCGCGTGACGCTGGGGGGACGCGGCGAAATCGTGCCCGTGAAGTTCGACATCACGCCGCAAGAGGCGGGCCGCAGGGTTTACACGTTGCGAGTGAAATCGCCTCCGGACGACAGCAACTCAGGCGACGACCAGCAGGAAGTCGACATCGAGATCGTCGACCGCAAGACGAAGGTGCTGCTAATCGCCAGCGGCCCGACGCGCGAATACATCTTTCTGAGCAATCTGCTGCAACGGGCGACCAAACCCAATGGCGACGCCAACGAAAAGGAGATGATCGTCGACGTGTGGCTGCAATCGGCCAGCGAGGGCGTTTCGCAAGACGCCAACAAGATCATCACCGCTTTCCCTTCGACGCCGCAGGAATTGTTCGAATACGACTGCATCGTGGCTTTCGACCCCAACTGGCGAGAACTCACGGGCGCCGACGTCGACTTGCTCGAACGCTGGGTGGCCGAGAAGGCCGGCGGACTCGTCGTGCTGGCCGGACCGGTGGAAATGGATCGCTGGGTACACGACGCCAAGCTGGCCAAGCTGCGGGCCCTTTATCCGGTCGAGTTCCATCGCCGCGTGTCGGTGATGGAAGAAGGCCGTTTTGGTTCGACCACGGCCTGGCCCATCGAGTTCACCCGCGAGGGGTTGGAAGCCGAGTTCCTCTGGCTGGGCGACAGCGCGCCGCAAAGCCAGCAAATCTGGTCGACGTTCCCGGGCGTATACGGCTACTACGGCGTGCGCGGCGGCAAGCCGGGGGCCACGGTCTACGGCCGTTATTCCGATCCCGAGGCCGCCGCCGGCGGCGATCGGCCGATCTACCTGGCTGGTCAGTTCTATGGCGCCGGCCGAGTGTTTTATCTCGGCAGCGGCGAGATGTGGCGGCTCCGCGCCTTGGGCGACGGCCTGTTCGAGCAGTTCTACACCAAGCTGATTCGTCACGTCTCGCAAGGCCGGCTGCTGCTGGGTTCCAGCCGCGGCATGCTGCTGGTCGACCGCGATCGTTACCTGCTGGGCAACACGGTCATCGTGCGTGCGCAGCTGAGCGACCCCCAGTTCGAGCCGCTCGACGTGCCACAAGTGAAGCTCAAGGTGATTCGCCCCGACAGCACGAGCGAGGATCTGACGCTGCCGGCCGACCCCACGCGCAAGGGCATGTTCGTCGGCCAGTTCACCGCGCTGCAGGAAGGCACGTATCGCTTGGAGCTCAACTTGCCCGACAGCCAGGCTGAAACGCTGACGCGGCGGATCCAGGTGCGCGTGCCCGACCTGGAGCGAGAGAACCCCGAGCGGAATGACGCGCTGCTGGCCGAGATCGCCAAGAGCAGCGGCGGCTTGTATTACGTGGGTGCCGACGCCACGCTGGGCGCACGCGGCATGCCTCCCTTGGCCAACCAGCTGCGCGACCGCACCGAGGTGACCTACCTGGCCGGCGTGACCGATCGGGAATTCGAACAAGAGTGGATGCGCGTGCTGCTGTTTGGCATTTGCGGCGCGCTGTGCCTGGAGTGGCTGATTCGCCGGTTAGCGAAACTTGCTTAACGTAACCCCGCCGGCAGCGGCGCCAACGCTTATTACCCCGTGAACATGGCAACGCAACAGACACCTAAGCTTGAACGATTGGACGCGCAGCTCGAATCGCTGCTCGCGCGGCTGCGGCGGCGGATTCGCGCCTATGTGTGGGCCGACGGCGCCGCGTCGATCGTGGTCTACCTGGGACTGGCGTTCTGGGCCAGCTTGGCCTTCGATTGGGTGTTCGAGCCGCCGGCCCCGCTGCGTATTGTCGTGCTGACGGCGCTGGGGCTGGGGCTGGCCTACGTCGTCTATCGCCAGCTGCTGGCCCGGCTGTTGGTGCCCATGCACAACCGCAGCCTGGCCCTGCTGATCGAAAGGCGCTATCGGCAATTCAGCGACAGCCTGCTGACGGTCGTCGAACTGGCTGAGCGGCCCGACCGCGCCGCCGAGTTCAACCCTCAAATGCTGTTGCACACCCGCCGCGACGCGCTGGCCCATGCCGGCCAGGTCGATCTGCGGGCGCTGCTGAACACCACGCCGCTGGCCCGGCGGGCAACGCTGGCCGGAGCGCTCGTGGCCGTGACGTTCGTGTTTGTTGTGCTCGCGCCCCAAGCGCTGGGCGTTTGGGGGCGGCGGACCGTGCTGCTTTCAGACGAGCTTTGGCCGCGCCGCACGCGGCTGTCGGTCGAAGGCTTTGCCGACGGCAACCGCATCAAGATTGCCCGCGGCTCGGACTGGGCCCTTTTGGTCAAAGCCGACGCCGGCCTGGAGCGGGCAATACCCGATTTGGTCGAAGTGCGCTACAGCACGGCCGAGGGCGCCCGCGGCCGCGAAAACATGAGCCGCGAGGGCTTGGTGCAGCCGGGCGAAGCGACGTTCCAGCCCTACACCTATACGTTCAAGAGCGTGCTGGCGCCGCTCGAATTTTACGTCGTCGGCGGCGACGACCGGCAGGGCCCCTACTACCTGGACGTGGTCGACAGCCCGACGATCAGCCGGATGACGCTGCACTGCGAGTATCCGGCGTACATGCAGCGGCCGCCGCGCGACATTCCGGTGGCGGGCTTGATGCAGATTCCGCGCGGCACGCTGGTCTCGATCGAGGCCGAAACCAACAAGCCGCTCGTGGCGGTGCAGATCGACGAAGTGATCGAAGAATCGACTCCGGCCACGCACCGGATCGATTTGCTCGCCGAGCACGGCAAGCCGCAAACGCGGTTTCAATTCAGCCTGGCCAGGCTGCAAGCCGACAAGACGCTGCTGTTCACACTGCGCGATGACGATGGCATTCGCAGCCGCGAGGCCGTGCGGCTGTCGCTGGCGGCCGTGGCCGACGAACCGCCCCAGGTGAACGTGCAGCTCAAAGGGGTCGGCGCGGCCATCACCTCCAATGCCCGACTGCCGGCCGCCGGCGAGGCCACCGACGACTACGGGCTGGCCAAGCTGTGGTACGAGCTGCGCGTCGACGAGCAGGAGCCCAAGACGCAACCGCTGGCCGTCAAAATCGACAACGACCAGAAACTTTCGGTCGGCGATGCCCTGGAAGTGCGCGACCTGGGCCTGCAGCCCAAGCAGAAGCTGCACTGGGCCGTGCAAGCCGCCGACGGCTGCACGCTCGAAGCACACCCCAACGTTGGCACCAGCCAGCGCTACGTGCTCGACGTGGTTACGCCCGAGCAGTTGCGGTCGATGCTCGAAGCGCGGGAGCTGACTTTGCGGCGGCGTTTCGAAACGATCGTGGAAGAGTTCACCGACACGCGCAATTTGCTGGCCGCGGTTGAAACCAAGGCCCCTGCCCCGGCCGAGCCGCCGGCCGACGCCAAGGCCGACACGAAGGACGGCGATCAGGTTGCCCGGCCCAGTGGTATTTCGCCGGCAGTGCAGGTCGAGCGGGTCCTACAGAACACGCAGCGCGGCGGGCACGAATCGGTGCAAGTGGCCGACGCCTTCGACGAGATTCAGGCCGAGATGGTCAACAACCGTATCGACACCGAAGAGCTCAAGTCGCGGCTCAAGGACGGCGTGGCCGACCCGCTGCGACGATTGGTCGCAGAGCGGTTTGCGCCGCTCGAGCAACGGCTGAAGCTGCTGGTGGGCCGTCTGGGCACGCCCGAGCTGGCCGCCAGCGAACAGGCGGCCGCGGTGGCGGAAATGGACCGAATTCTCGTCGAGATGCGAGCCATACTTGATAAAATGCTGGAATTGGAGACCTTCAACGAGGTGGTCGATATGCTGCGGCAAATCATCGACTCCCAGGAGAAGATCAACGCCGAAACCAAGCAAAAACAGAAGGAAAAACTGCGGGATTTGATCGAGTAGCCGCAGCGCCGCGGAAGCGGGCTTGCCACGTCGGCTACAATCGAGGGATAAAAGGCTTTTGTCATGCGAACGCTCTGGCCGCTAACGACGCTGCTGTTGGTCATGCTGACCTGGGCGTCTCCATTGGCCGGGCAAGAGGCCGCCGCCCCGGCGGCACCCGCCGAGGGCGAGAAGGCCGCCGAAGCGCCATTGACGGCCGAGCAGCGGCAAGTGGCCCAGCGATTTCGCGAGCTGGAAAAGCTGCTGCTCCGGATGGCCGAGCTGACGGCCCCCACCGACCCCCGCCGGGCCGCACTGCTGCGCCAGGCCGTGGCCCAGAGCAAGCAGCGCGACATCGACCACCAGTTCGAAACGCTCGTCGAACTGCTCAAGCAAGAGCGGCTGGCCGCGGTGGTCAAAAGCCAGACCGAGGTTCACGGCGACCTCCGCAAGCTGCTCGAGCTGTTGCTCAGCGAAGACCGCTCCAAGCGCATCGAGTCGGAGCAACAGAAGGTCCGCGAGTACCTCAAGCAGGTCAATAAGCTGATCAAGGAGCAAAAGTCGGTCCAGGGCGAAACCGATCGCGGCGGCGACGAGCAGCAATTGGCCGACAAACAAGGCAAGCTGGCCGACAAGACCGGCGAGCTGGCCGATCAGTTGAAGGAAGACGCACAGGCCAAGAACCCGCAGCCGGCCGGCCAGGACGAGCAGGACGCCGAAAAGTCTCCCAATAAATCCCCCGGCTCCGACTCGCCCGACGGCAAAACGCCGGGCAAGGTTCCCGGCGAAAAGCCCCAGGACGGTGAAGAATCAAAGTCGCCGGAGGGCGACAAACCTGGCGAGAAGGATCAGCCTCAGGACGGCGACAAGTCGAAGTCCGACGACAAGGACAAATCGGACGAGAAAGACAAGCCGAACGAAAAAGATAAGGGCGACAAGCCCGGCGACAAGTCCAAGGGCGAAAAGTCCGACGGCGAACCGTCCGAATCGGACTCGCAGTCGTCGCCGGATGGCAAGTCGGACAAGTCCGAGTCGAAGCCGGGCGACAAGTCCGACTCCGTGCCGCCGCCAGGCCCCCCGCAAGACAGCCAAGGCCAGCCAGGCCAGAGCGGCCAACCCAGCGACGAGCAAAACCCCGCGCAAAAACGGCTGCAACAAGCGCAGCAGCGCATGCAAGAGGCCCAAAAGAAGCTCGAAGAAGCCAAACGCGACGACGCCCAAGAGAAACAGGCCGAGGCGATCAAGGAGTTGGAGCAGGCCAAGGCCGATCTGGAAGAGATCCTCCGCCAGTTGCGCGAAGAGGAGATGGCCCGCACGCTGGCGGCGCTCGAAGCCCGCTTCCGCAAGATGCTGGCCGCCCAGATCGAAGTGCACGAGGGCACCCAGCGGCTCGACAAAGTGCCCGAGCGGGAGCGCGACCGCGACGACGAGATCGAGGCCGCCCGCCTGAGCCGGCAGGAAGCGCAGATCGTGGTCGAGGCCGACAAGGCCCTGGCCGTGCTGCACGAGGAAGGCTCGGCCGTGGCTTTCCCCGAAGCCGTCGACGAAATGCGCGACGACATGCAACAGGTCGTCGAACGTCTGGCACAGGTCAAGCTGGGCGAGGTGACCCTGGGGCTCGAAACCGACATCATCGCCGCGCTCGAAGAGATGATCGCCGCGCTACAGCAAGCGCAAAAAGATATGGAAGACAAGGCCAAGCCCGGCCAGCCGGCTCCCAGCGGTCAGTCAGAGGAGCAGCCGCTCGTCGACACGCTCTCGGAGTTGAAGATGATCCGGGCCCTGCAAATGCGGGTCAACTTGCGGACCGCGCGTTACGCCAAGCTGACCGAGACTGAACAGACCGACCGGCCCGAGCTGTTGCAGGCGCTCAAGCAATTGGCCGAGCGCGAGCAGCGGATCCACAAAGTGACGCGCGATATCGTCGTGGGGAGGAATCGATGAGCAGGAAGCACGTCGTACTGTTGGCCTGGCTGCTGGCCGGCGCTCCCGGCGTAGCCGTGCTGGGCACGGTCTGGGCCGATAGCCAGCCCCGCGCCGAGTTTGGCCGCAAGGCGAGCTGGT
>CAZPED010000069.1:0-10433 GCA_964585335.1 uncultured Planctomycetaceae bacterium
GCAACGTCGGCCGCGGTGCGGTTCAGGTCGTCGCGCGAGCGCATTTGCCCGCCGAATTCCATCTGCAAGGCGTCGATCGTGCCGCCGGCGCCGCTGCCGTGAGTGCGGACGATGTACCCACCGTTGAATCGACGGTCCTCGTCGTCCTTGGTGCCCCCTTGGGGAAACACGCGATAACCGTGCGACTCGAGGTAACCGAAGACGCTATGCGGTCCGTCGAAGGCCTCGCGTCCGAAACGGCCCAGCAAGTGCTTTACCGAATGGCCGTTGTTCGAGCCGCGGAAGATCGTGCTGCGCTCAACGCCCTGGCCATGAACGTCGACCAGCAGGCCGTGACCGTAAGTCTTGGCCACCCGGTCCGTGGCCTGCCGCAGCGCGTCGTGGTAGCGACGGTAGTATGGCTCGGCCAGCGGCGATTCGTACGCGTCCTTGCCCGGCCGGTTGACGTCCAGGTACTTTCGGTCCCATTGGGCCACGACCAAATGGGGCCGGCCGTGAAGTCGCCGCTCGAGGTCGGCGGCAATGGCTTTGGCCAATTCCGCGGTGCGTTCGTCTCGAGTCGTGACGAACTTTTCGATGCCGTTGCCTTGGCGCGGAGCAATGCCTTCGATTTCAGATCGTCCGCCGTGCGGAGCCGAAATGACGATTGGCAGAGTCCCCCGCTCGATCGTCATCAGGCGCTCATCGGCGGCCGCGACCGTTGCAATCAGCATGGCGAGCGACGCGACCAGGCCGACGAGCGTGCCACCTCGCGTTCGCCGGCATTTCCTGATCATCGCGGCCACTTCCTGGCAGTGGGCTAGTGCGAGGGTGCGGCCCAGCTGCCGCCCCACTCGTCATAAAAGGCCTTCAGCTGAGCTTCCCACTCGGCCTGCGTTCGCGTGGGCGGGAAGGGCAGCGGCGGCTCGGGGCTGGCCGCGCTCCATTCGACCTTGAACTGGCCGCTGGAGGTAATCTGACCGATTCGCGGCGTCTGGTAAACGTGGTGCGTCGCCCGTTGCACGCGCACTTCTCCCTCGGGCGCGTCGATTTGCTGATCGAGAAAAGCCTCGCGCAATTTAGCTGGGTCGTCTCCGCCTGCTTGCTTAACGGCATTCGCCCAGAGCTTGACCGCTACATAGGCCGCTTCCATCGGGTCGTTGACGACCCGCTGCCGGCCATAGCGAGCTTGGAAGGCCCGCACAAACGCCGCGTTACTGGGCGAATCGAGCGATTGGAAATAGCTCCAGGCCGCATAGTCGCCGGCCGTTTGCGCCAAGTTCAAGTGGCGCAGCTCTTCCTCGCCCACGGAGAACGATATCGTGCTAATCGTCTCGGGCAGGATGCCCGCGGCGCGCAGCTCCTTGAAGAAGGCGCTGTTGCTGTCGCCGTTGATCAGGTTCAAAATCACGTCGGGCTTGGCTGCCTGGATCCGCTCGACAATGGGCGTGAACTCGACGGCGCCCAGCGGCAGGTAGTCTTCCCCAACCAGTTCGGCCCCCAGCTCCTTGAGCGTGTCGCGGATGATCATGCCGGCCGCGCGGGGGAAGATGTAGTCGGAACCGACCACGAAGAAACGTCGCTTGCCGCGAAAGGCAAAGGCCCAGCGAATGGCCGGAATGATTTGCTGATTCGGAGTCGCCCCCAGGTAGATGACGTTCGGCGACTGTTCGAGCCCCTCGTATTGCACCGAGTAGACCAATAGCGCCCCGTGCTTTTCGAACAACGGCACCACGGTCTTCCGCGCGGCCGAAGTCCAGCAGCCAAAGACCGTCGACAGATGTTCCTTGCCGAGCAACGACTCCGCTTCTTGCGCAAAAACCGCCGGGTCCGAGCGGCCGTCGCGAACCACGGCTTCTACGGGCCGGCCCAGTAAGCCTCCCGATTGATTGATTTCGTCGATCGCCAGCATCACGGCATCGACCACGGGCGATTCGCTTTCGGCCATCGTGCCCGATAGCGAGTGCAGCACGCCCACCCGTAGCGGCGGTCCGGTGAGCAGTGGTGCGGCGGCCCCATGTTGCTCGGGCCGGAAACCCCAGATGGCGCCGAACAAGCCGCCGCCGATCAACAGCCCCACCAGTCCGGCGACGACCGCGATGCGTAACGGCCGCCTGCGCAGCCTGGCAAAGCTGGCCTGGCTGGGCAGCGCCACTTCCTGCCCCCCCGTCAATCCGTTGAGCAGCACGTTCAGGTCTTCCAGCATTTCGACCGCGTTCTGATAGCGATCCTCGGGCTGTTTGGCCATTGCCCTGGCCACGATCTCGCTGCATGCCGGGGGCAACGTCGGGATGACGGCGCGGGGGTCGGGAATCTCGGCATTGCAGTGGGCATACATTACCTGCACCACGCTGCCGTCGTTGTCGTATGGGTTATGCCCTGTCAACAGCGTGTAGTAAGTCGCTCCCAGGGAGTACAAGTCGCTGCGGCGGTCGACCGCCTTGGCTTCGCACTGTTCCGGGCTCATGAAGTAAGGCGTGCCCACGACCCGGCCAGCCTGGGTAATTTGCCGCGAGGTATCGAGCGTTTGCTTGGCCAGCCCGAAATCGGCCACCTTCACCTGGCCGTCCTGGGTGCGCAGCAAGTTGGCTGGCTTGATGTCGCGGTGCACCAGCCCGACCGCGTGCGCTGCGACCAGGCCCCGGCAGGCGTCGGCCACCACGCGCGTGGCATCGAGCACCGACAGGGCGCCGCCACCCTCGATTTGATCGGAGAGGCTGCCGCCCGCCACGTACTCCATCACCAGGTAGTAACTCTCGCCCTCCTTGCCCACCTCGAATACGGCCACGGCATTGGCGTGGCTCAGTTTGCCGGCGCTTTTCGCTTCGGCCAGGAAACGCTGCAGGTTGGTGCTGTTTTCCGAGAAGCCCTCGGGCAGGATTTTGATCGCCACGTCGCGCTCGATCATGGTGTCGAACGCCCGATAGACGACCCCCATGCCGCCGGCTCCCAGAACCGAACGGATCTCGTAGCGTCCAACGCGGCGGCCGAGCCACGATTGGCTGAACCGCGCAGGATCCGCGCGGTCGAGACTGTCGAGCTTCGATCCGGTGTCACCCACATGATGGTTGTGCGTTTCGTCGGCCGAGCCGCGCGACACGCGACCATCGGGCGATGGTGCCGAATCGGTCGGCGTGTTGGGATCGGGCAAACTCGACATGCGGCAGACCTCGACGAGCAGACAGAGGGATGTACGTTCAGCGCGAGCCCACCAGGGGGCCCAAGAACATTGGGGCACTCTGCTGATAACTTCCGAAAATATAGCTTTTCCGCTGAAACCTGCGCCATGACGGTGAGCCAGCCCCGTTAGCCGCGTTTTCCGCCTGGAGCGGATATGCGGCGAATGCGGCCGCGATCGTCGATTTGGCCAAACGCCCCCGCTGGGGTTGGCGAAAAAACCGGCTTGGTCGGCCAAAGAATCGCCAGCCGAGCGCATCTTGGTGCTGGCCGGCATCCCCCTAACGCGGTGACATTCGTGCTTGACGCACGCAGTGGAGCGATGGCACGAGGTTTGCCTTAGGGCGGCCGACCAGAACCAGCGGTATGAGCCAAGCCAGCGGAAACGGCAAAGAGAACAGCACACCTCATCGGAAAGGGATGTCAGAGTCATGCCTCCTCAGGTTCGCCGCGGTTTCACCTTGGTCGAGTTGCTGGTTGTCATCGCAATCATTGGCGTGCTCGTGGCCATGTTGCTGCCGGCCATTCAAGCAGCGCGCGAAGCCGCTCGGCGTTCGCAGTGCGTCAGCAACATGAAGCAGCTGGCTTTAGCCTGCAACAATCACGAGGCTCTGCACCGCAAGCTGCCCTATGCCTGGTACTGGCCCCAGAACACGCCCGGCGTGCAGAAGTATTACGGCTGGGGCCTGGTGATTCTGCCGCACCTCGAACAGCAAGCCATCTACGACCTCTACAACTTCAACGTCAACTGGTTCGATCCAGCCAATCAGCAGGTGATCAATAACCGCATCGAGACGTTTCTCTGCGCCTCGGCCATGGATGGCGACCAGATTGGGCTAGCCTGTATCAACAGCCCCGATAAGGGCGGCCCGTGGATGGACCGCACCGCCGCCCGCAGCGATTACATCGCCAGCCGGGGCTACTTCAACTACTGGGATCCGCGCGGCGATTCACGCTGCCCGGGCCCAATGATGAACATTACGAACTCGCTAGCCGTGGGCGTGACCGCCAGCGAGGTTCCGGTCAAGATGAGCAAGATCACCGACGGCACCAGCAAGACGATTTTGCTCATGGAGCAGGCCTCGCGGCATCAGTTCTGGCTCTTCGGCAGCTTGCAGCCGCCAGTGACCTCGCCCACCAGCAATCCCAAGTCGATCCATTGGGGCTTTATCGGCATGTGGGCCAGCTGGGGGTCGCAGTGGGCGCGCTGCACCGCCGCCGACGGTACCGAAGACAAAACCCAGCAATGCACGTCTTATATCAACGCCAACAACAACGGCGGCATCTACTCGTTCCATTCTGGCGGCGCCAATTTCGCGATGGCCGACGGGTCGGTGTCGTTTCTCACCGAAGACATCAACAACCTGGTGCTGCGCGGCATGCTAAGCCGCGAGCAAGGAGAAGTGATTGACGGAGTCGCCACGAATTGAACTTCACCGCGCCGCAATCACCACCGCCAGGATCGTCCGCTCGCCGGATACTGGCGACGTTGCTCGCCAGTTTGACGTTGCTGGTTGCCAGCGGCTGTGGCAAAGCCAAGCCGGCCAGGCCGCCGTTGCATCCGGCCAGCGGGCAAGTGACCTTTCGAGGTAAACCAGCCGCGGGCGTTACCGTGACCTTTCACCCCAGTTCGACCGACTTCACGCTCGTTCCCACGGCCACCACAGGGCCCGACGGGACTTACACCGTGGGAACCTTCGCCGTGGGCGACGGCATGCCCGTGGGCGACTACGTCGTGACCGTTACCTGGTGGCACTCGGATGATCCCGATGGAGACAAGCCGCTGATCGATCGTTTCAAGGGCAAGTACGCCGAGCCGGGCCGCTCCACGATCAAAGTTCACATCGAGCCGCAAGCCAACCTGATTCCTCCAATCGCGCTGAACTAATGGACTTACTCCTTTTCGAAAGGACCAACCCGCCATGACCAGCCAACCGACGAGCCCGCGGTTTACCCGATTCGACCTGGTGGCCGTGGCCATGCTCGCGCTGCTTGTGGCCGGACTGGCAACGCCGCTGCTGCGCGGCGCGCACGAAGACGCCGCGCGGACCAAATGCCAGGAAAACCTCCGCCAATTGGGCCAGGCAGTGCTCGCCTTCGAACGCGTCAATCGGGCACTTCCCAACGGTTGGTACGGCCCGAATTTTTCGGCCGACAACCCGTCGGTCTACTCGGGCTGGGGCACGCGGCTCTTGCCGTACCTGAATCAAGACGAGCTTTACCATCGTTATTCGTGGCAGCACCACTACTACGATCCGGCCAATCAGGAAGTCATTAGCACGCCTTTGGAAGTGTTCCAGTGTCCGGCCGCGCCGGCGGCCCGCGTCATGGTCGGATTGACGAACATTCAGACCAACGAGACGTTTGCCGACCGCAAGGCGGCCACCAGCGACTACAACATTCCGCGCGGCTACATGGAATACGAGCGCCCGCGGATTGACAACCGCGTGCCCAGCGCTTTGATGGGCCTGAGCAACGACGGCGCCCAGAGGGTTTGCTCGCAAATCGTGCCGCGCATCAGTTACGTGACCGATGGCCTGTCGACGAGCATCATGCTGACCGAGCAGGGGGGCCGTCCCGAGTACTACGTCAAGCGCGTCAAACAAGCAGACCCCTCGAAGATCTTCCACGCCGGCTTCATCGGTCCTTGGGCCGGCTGGGGTTCGAACTGGGCCCGCTGCGGCACCGCCGACGGCAGCCGCGAGTTCAAGGGCGTTACCGACTGCATGATCAACTGCAATAACGGCTTCGGCATCTACAGCTTCCACGACGGCGGAGCCAACGTCGTATTCATGGACGGCTCGGTGCGCTACCTCGGCGAATCGATCGAGCCCACCGTGTTGTTTGCCCTGCTCAGCCGTGCCGGGCAAGAAAACGTCTCACCGATCGATTTCTAGTCACTCGAGCGTAGAGGAAGCGCCTGCCATGCAGTGGATGTTGTTGGCCGGACTGAGTTGGGCCTGCGCCGCCGCGCCGGCCGTCGAGATTTCGGCCGAAATCGACCGCCAGGTCGCCGCGCGCTGGGCCGTGGCCCAGGTGCAGCCCGCCCCGGTGGCGGACGACGCCGAGTTTCTGCGCCGCGTTAGCCTGGACCTGGTGGGACAGATTCCCACGGCCGCCGACGTGCGGGCCTTTTTGGCCGATAGCGCCGCGGACAAGCGCCACCAGGCGGTCGAACGGCTGACCGCCAGCCCGGCCTTTGCGCGGCACCGCGCGCGTCAATGGTCGAGCGACTGGATACCGCAGGCCAGTCCGTCGATTGCCGAGCCGTTTACGCGTTGGCTGGAAGCGCGGATTCGCCGCGGCGCCAAGTACGACCAGATCGTCAACCAACTGTTGACCGCCGCGCCGCGCAACGAGCCCACCGCAAACAGTGATGCATCCGAAGCACTGGGCTTTCTGTTGGCCAATGACTTCAAGCCCGAAAACCTGGCGGCCAATAGTGCCCGCCTGTTCCTGGGCCTGAACTTGGAATGTGCCCAATGCCACGATCATCCGTTTGCCCGTTGGACCAACGTGCAATTCTGGGAGTTTGCCGCGTTTTTTTCCAACGTGCAGAGCCCGCAGCAAATCGACCGGCCGCAGATCGAGTTGCCCGTGGGGGGCAAGCTTGTATCGGCCCGTTTTCCCGACGGTCAAGAAGGCGCCTGGCTGCCAACCGGCGGTCCTCGCGGCAACTTGATGAAGTGGATGGAAGGGCGCGAGAACCGCTACTTTGCCCGCAACGCAGTGAACCGCATGTGGGCCGACTTGATGGGCGTCGGACTGGTCGAGCCGTTGGACGACCTGAGCGGCGCGGTCGAACCCAGTCATCCGCAGTTGCTGGACTATTTGGCCACCGTGCTCGTCGAGAGCGGGTACGACTTTCGTTTGTTGGTAAAAGCCATCGTTGGCTCGCGGACCTACCAGCTCACCAGCGGCACCGCTGGACTGGCAGACGACCTCGAGCCGCAACTGTTTGCCCGCATGCCGCTGCGACCGCTCTCGGCCCAGCAATTGCTCGACAGTCTGACCAGGGCCACGGGCGTCACGGAACTGGCGGACGACGACCGCCACGAGTTGCTCGAGCAGTTCCGGCTCGTTGATCGGCGTGCCGAGCAAGAAACTTCGATCCTGCAAACTCTGCTCCGCATGAACGGGCATATCGTGGAGCTGGCCACGGACCCTGCCGGCCGCGGAACGCTCGCCGCGGCCAGCGCTCCGCTGCTCGACGACGAGCAGCGGATTGCCGCCCTCTACCTGGCCACGGTGTCGCGACCTCCGGACGAGGAGGAACTGAACTGGGCAAAGGCCCACCTGGCAGGCAACGCCGACCGAGCGGCGGCGCTGGCCGACTTGCTGTGGGTGCTGCTCAACAGCGCCGAGTTTGCCGTAAATCACTGACCCAGTCCCTTTCGAGGAGCATTGCCATGAATCACGAAGGTCTCGCGCGGCGCGCCTGGCTGCGCACCGTTGGCATGGGATTGGCCGGCGCCTGCGCTTCACCCTGGTTTCGCAATCTCTCGCTGGCCGCCGAAGTGGCCGCAGATCGCAAGCGATCGCTCATCGTGCTATGGCTCAATGGCGGACCGAGCACAATCGACCTGTTCGACCTCAAGCCCGAACACGCCAACGGCGGCCCCTTCAAACCGGCTCAAACCAAGGTGCCTGGCTTACTGCTCAGCGAGCACCTGCCGCGCATGGCTGAGCGCAGCGAGCACCTGGCTCTCGTGCGTTCGATGTCGACCAAGGAAGGCGACCACGGCCGGGCCTCGTTTGTCGCGCGCACCGGCGTGGCCCCGGAAGGTGCGATTCGCTTTCCGGCCTTCGGCGCCGCGGTCGGCAAGGAACTCGCCAACGAGGCGGCCGAACTGCCCTCGGCCGTGTGCATCGCGCCGCGCCGCAACCCCGACCTCGACGGCCACACCGCCGGCTTTTTGGGTTCACGTTTCGCCCCGTTGCTGATCGGTGAAAACAGCACCTACAACAGCTCGGCCGCCGACCCGGGCCGCGTGCTCCACGTGGCCAACCTGCAGCGTCCCACGGGTGTCGCTTCGGCCACGCAGCAAGCCCGTTTGAGCTTGTTGCAGCAAGCCGACGGACGCTTTGCCGACCAGCACCGCGGTGCGGCCACCAGCAGTCACATGGCATCGGTCGACCGGGCGGTGCGGCTGATGCAAGATCACGCGGCGCGCACTTTCGATCTCGACGATGAGCCGGCCAAAACGCGTGAAACCTATGGCAAGTCGCTCTTTGGCCAGGGTTGCTTGCTGGCCCGGCGGCTGGTCGAGCGCGACGTGCCGTTCGTCGAAGTGACGCTCGACGGCTGGGACACGCACCAGAACAATTTTGATCGCGTGGCGGAGTTGAGCCGCACGTTCGACCAGGGTTGGGGCGCGCTCGTCGACGACCTCAAGGACCGCGGCATGCTCGACTCGACGCTAGTAGTTTGCCTGGGCGAGTTCGGCCGCACGCCCAAAATAAACGGCAACGCCGGTCGCGACCATTACCCGGCGGCCTGGAGCGTGGCGCTAGCCGGCGGTGGCATTCGCGGCGGCGCCGTGGTCGGCCGAACGTCTGAAGACGGCATGGCAGTGGCCGATCGGCCCACGAGCATTCCCGACCTGCTCGCAACCGTCTGGCAGGCCATAGGGGTCGACCCACTGAAGCAGAATATCTCCAACGTCTCGCGGCCGATCCGCATCGTCGACAAGTCCGCCCGCCCCTTGGAGGAGCTGCTATGATGCCGCGGAGCTGCTGGCTGGCAATCGCCGCGCTGGGGGTCATTTCCTGGCAGGCCTGGGCAGACGGACTCGACAGCGATGCCCGGGCAAGCTGCGTTGCCGCGCCATCGGGAGCAACAGCCGTGACCGCTGTCGCGCCGGCTCCGGAAACCGAAGGCGGCTGCGAGCTGCTGCTCGTCGAGCCGCGGCTCGCCCGCGTTCGAATCGACCTACGGGTGAACGGGCAAAGCGCCACGGACCTGTGGGCCGGTGCGCTCAATGCGCTTTATGCGTATTGCGATGCCAACGCCGACGGGCGGATCGACGAATCCGAGGGGCGGCTCATTCCCGCGGCAACTGGCATTCGGCAACTTCTGTGGCGTCCCCTGGGCGCCTACGTTGGCCGCCCGCCCGCCTGGAATCAGGTCGACGCCAACGGCAACCAGCAGGTCGAGCTGAGCGAGTTGGCTGCCTACTATCGAGCCGCCGGAGTGGGCAGCCTGGTCGTCGGCCTGGCCGTGCCAAACGCATCGCCAGCGCTGACCGCGGCACTACTCGATCAGCTCGACAGCGACTCCAACAAGGAACTCAGCCAGGCTGAATGGAATGATGCACAGCGGCTGATCGATCAGCTCGATCGCAATGACGACGAGCTACTCGATGCCGAAGAACTTGTGCCCTTGATCGCCTACCCCGGCACGACCGCCACCACGTTGCTCTCGGCCTCTACGCCAGCCTCTGCCAGCGCGCCGCTGGTCGTGCTTGCCGACGACCAGGACGCTGCCCGCTGCGCCGATGTGTTGGCGACCCGCTATGACCGCAACTCTGATGGCCTGCTCGATGGCTCCGAGCTGGCAGCGCTGTCTGGCATCGTACCGGAAGTAGCCGCGGTGATGCCCAAGGAAGCCCTCGCCCGCGCGCTCGTCAAGTGGCGCGACGAAGCGCCGCCAAGCGACTGGCACATTGCAATCGGTTCGCCGGGCAGTTGTGCCCCTGGCGATGGCAACGCCCCGCAGGCCACGGCCCTGATTGCTCGTGGCCACGCGCTGCGGGTTTACCTTGAACCGGGCGCCGGTGAACGGCCGCTTGCCGAGGCCACGGCGCGCATCCTCGCGCAGTTCGACCGCACCGATGCCAATACGGACACCATGCTCGACGCGGCCGAGCTAGGCAAGGGCGAAGGCAATTGGATCAGCCCATTGCGGCTGACGGCCGACCGCGATGGCGACGGCTTACTGGCGCGGACCGAATTGCAGGGCTGGCTCGATCTGCAATCGCGACTGGCACGGAGCCAGTTACTGTTGACCGTGCTCGACCACCAGCAGGGGCTTTTCGAGCTTCTCGATACCGACCACTCCGGGGCTCTTTCGCGCCGCGAACTGCGCGGCGCCTGGAGCCGGCTCGTTCTGACCCTCGCCGTTGTCGATGGAAAGTTCGACGCCGCCCGACTGCCGCGACAGTGGATCGCCATCGCCAGCCAGGCTCAGCCGCGTCAGTGGCTGGGCCATGCCGCCCTGGCTTCGCCCGCGCCCGTCTGGTTTCAGGGTATGGACCGCAACCGGGACGGTGACATTT
>CAZPED010000070.1:0-10401 GCA_964585335.1 uncultured Planctomycetaceae bacterium
TGGCCGCCGCCCGCTCGACCTGTACCGGCGGATTTACGCCGGCATCAACGGCGCGCCGATGCCCGAAACCAAGCAAACGCTCAAGCCAGATCAGATCTGGAACCTGGTCGATTACGTGTTGTCGCTGCCTTACGAGCCCATCAGCCAGCCGCCGCGGCAGCGTCAGCTCAAGGTCAGCCAGGTCAGCACTTACTAGCCGCCCGTCGCGTGAGCCGGGTCCCGGCCCCCGAGCCTGGGAACGGCCGGCCGCGCGGGGCTCAATGAAAAGCTGAATGCAGGATCAAGCGGTCCCTGACGGGCCGCGAGACATAGCCTGGAGAATCATCGTGGGAAAGTTGTGGAGCTTGTTGTTCCTGCTGGTGCCCGTGTTGGGTGTGGCGTCGTTTGTCGTTGCCCCCTGGTATAAGCACTGGCTGCCGCACGACGTTTCGCAGCACGGCCATACGATCGACCACCTGTTCTACTTCATCCTGGGGTTGACCGGCGTGGTCTTCATCGGCACCGAGCTGGCGCTGTTCTGGTTCGTCTGGCGCTACGACGGTGAAGGGGCCCAGAAGACTCCGGTCAAGTACACGCACGGCAGCCACCACCTGGAAATCGTCTGGACGATTCTGCCGGCCGCCGTGCTGTTGTTCATTGCCATTTACCAGATGAACGCCTGGGCCGACTCGAAGATTCGCAACCCGGCCGCCGGACCCGACGGCATCTTTGGCACGGCCGACGACATGCCCGCCACGCTGGAAGTCACCGCCCGGCAGTTCGAGTGGCGGCTGCGCTACCCGGGCCTGAAGGCCCAGGGCAAGATCGGCGACGCCGACGACATTCACGTCGTCAACGACCTGCACATTCCGGTCAACGAAGAAATTCTGATCGATTTGAAGAGTGCCGACGTGCTGCACAGCTTTTTCCTGCCCAACATGCGCGTCAAGCAAGACGCCGTGCCGGGCATGAAGATTCCGGTTTGGTTCCGCGCCACCGAGACGGGCACCTACGACCTGGTGTGCGCCGAACTGTGCGGCTGGGGACACTACAAGATGAAGGGCCGCATCACGGTCGAGTCGCGCGAGGACTTCGACAAGTGGCTGGCCGAGAGGTACCGCGAACAAACGGCGACGCAAGATACGCAGCCGGTGGCTAAAGGGGATTCGGAATGAGCTCGATCACGGTTGGTTCCCACGCACACGCCGATCCGCACGCTGCCGGCCATGCCCATGCCGGCAGCTTCCTGAGCACCTATGTGTTCTCGAAGGATCATAAGATCATCGGCATTCAGTTCTTGTTCTCCACCTTGCTGTGGTTCCTCGTGGGCGGCTTGCTCGCCCTGGGCATCCGCTGGCAAGTCGCCTGGCCCTGGGCCGAAATGCCCGTGATCGGCAAGATGCTGTTCTCGGGCGAAGGCGGACAGATCTCGCCCGAGTTCTACACCGTGCTGTTCACGATGCACGCCTCGGTGATGATCTTCTTCGTGATCATTCCGATCCTGGCCGGCGCGTTCGGCAACTACCTGATCCCGCTGATGATCGGGGCCGACGACATGGCCTTTCCCACGCTGAACATGCTCAGCTACTGGTTCATGTGGCCGGCGTTCTTCGCCTTCGGCGCCAGCTTTTTCGTCGAGGGAGGGGCCGCCAAATCGGGCTGGACCGTCTACCCGCCGCTGTCGCTTACCGACCTCAATGGTCAGACGCTGTGGCTCATCGGCCTGACGTTCGTCGGCGTCTCGTCGATGATGGGCTCGGTCAACTACATGACCACGATCATCCAGATGCGCGCCCCCGGCATGACCATGTTCCGGCTGCCGATGACCATCTGGGCCATGTTCATCACCGCCATCCTCCAGGCCTTCGCCTTGCCCGTGCTCACCGCCGCCGGCTTCATGCAGCTGATGGACCGCACGCTCGGCACCGGCTTTTTCATTCCCGAGGGTTGGACGGCGAACAACGCCGCCATGGCCTCGGGCGGCGGTCAGCCGCTGCTCTGGCAGCACTTGTTCTGGTTCTACTCGCACCCGGCCGTGTACATCATGATTCTGCCGGCGATGGGCATGGTCTCCGACATCATCGCCGTGTTTTCGCGCAAGCCGCTGTTCGGCTACAAGCCGATGGTCTACTCGATCGCCGGCATCGCCGGGCTGGGCTTCATCGTCTGGGGCCACCACATGTTCGTCTCGGGCATGAACCCCTGGCTGGGCATGACCTTCATGGTCTCGACCATGATGATCGCCCTGCCCAGCGCCATCAAAACGTTCAACTGGCTGGGCACGGTCTGGGGCGGCAGCATCCGCTTCACCACCCCCATGCTGTTTGCCCTGTCGTTCGTATCGATGTTCATCATCGGCGGCCTGTCGGGCATCTTCATGGCCGCCACGCCGGTCGACATCTTCATCCACGACACGTACTTCATCGTCGCCCACTTCCACTACGTGCTCTTCTCGGGCACGGCCATGGGCGTGTTCGGCGCGATTTACTTCTGGTTTCCCAAGATGTTCGGCCGCATGATGAACGAGAGCTGGGGCAAGGTGCACTTCTTCCTCACGTTCCTGTTCCTCAACGGCACGTTCTTCACCATGCACATTCTGGGCGTGGTCGGCTTTCCCCGCCGCCTGGCCGATCCGTACCACTACCGGACGTGCCATCACTTGCAGCCGCTCAACGCCTTACTGACCTGGTCCGCCATCGGCATGGTGGCCACGCAGATCATTTTCGCGGCGAACTTCATCTACAGCCTGTTCCTAGGTCCGAAGGCCGGGCGAAACCCCTGGCATGCCAACACGCTGGAGTGGCAGTGCCCCAGCCCGCCGGGCCACGGCAACTTCGACTTCCAGCCGGTCGTCTATCGCGGCCCCTACGAGTACAACTCGCCGGAAGTCAGCACCGACTACTATCCGCAGAACGAACCGCCTCCGGCCCACAAGCCCGAGCAGCAACCGCCGGCTCACTAGAGCCGGGCGTCCGATTTTCGCCAGACCGATTCAGTTTTCCAGCAGTCCGTGTAACCGCATCGTGAACAACGCCCCGCGCCAACTCGAAAGCCCCTGGCCCCATCGCTGGGCCCTGGCCTTGGCGTGCGCCACGTTCCCGATGATTTGGATCGGCGGATTGGTCACCACCACCGGCGCCGGCATGGCCGTGCCCGACTGGCCCAACACCTACGGCTACAACCTGTTTTTGTATCCCTGGGAAACCTGGGTCTACGGTCCCTGGAAGCTGTTCATCGAACACGGGCACCGGCTGTTTGGCACGCTGGTGGGCATGCTGGCCATCGGGCTCGTGATTGCCGCCTGGCGTAGCCAGGCTTCGCGGTCGCTTCGCTGGCTCTCGGTCGGCGCCCTGGTGGCCGTCATCGCGCAAGGCGCGCTGGGGGGCATGCGCGTGCTGATGGACGAAGTGCAACTGGCCAAGATCCACGGCTGCGTCGGCCCGGCGTTCTTCGCCTATGCCGTGGCCCTGGCGGCGATCACCTCGCCGGCCTGGCGACGCGCTCAGCCGATTGCCGATTCCGGGGTTGCCCGAATCGAGCGACTGGCCATTCTGACCACCTTCCTGGCTTACACCCAGTTGGTGCTGGGGGCGAACCTCAGGCACTTGCCCGTGGGCGCTTCGCCCAACACGTTCCGCGTGGTGCTGTTCTTCCTCCTGGCGGTGGCCGCGGCGCTCGTGGCTCACATTGTCATGCTGGCCGCTCGCTCGGCCCGCGTGCCGCGCGGCGAATTATCGCTATTGCGGCCAGCCATGTTCCTCGTCTTGCTGGTGCTGCTGCAAGTGGCCTTGGGAGTCGACACCTGGATCGGCAAGTATGGCTGGCCCGCCTGGATGGGCGACTATGGTTTCGCCGCCGGGCACGTCGTGTCCGCCGATAGCCATCATCAAACGTGGGCCACCACCGCGCACGTTGCCATGGGCTCGATGATTCTGGCCACCAGCCTGCGCGTAGCCTTGCGGGCCGCGCGCCAGGTGTCGCGCGTGGCGCCGGCAGCTCGCCATTCGAGCGCGTTGCTCATGGAGGCCGCGCTATGAGCATGACCACGCTTTCGCTGGAAGACCGCCGCGCGGGCTTGCTGGCCCGTAGTGCCGACTACGTTGAGCTGACCAAGCCGCGGATCGCGGCAATGGTGCTCATTACCGTGGTCGTGGCAGCCGTGGTGGCCAGTTGGGGACCGCCCAGCGGTTGGCTGTTGGCCCATACGCTGTTGGGCACGGCCCTGGTTGCCGCCAGCGCCAGCGCGCTGAATCAATGGCTCGAAACGCATACCGATGCCCGCATGCCGCGCACTGCCGAGCGTCCCTTGCCGGCCGGTCGGCTCACGCCCGCGCAAGTGTTGTGGTTTGCCGCCGTGACGATCGTGCTGGGCACGTTGTATCTGGCCGTGGCCGTCGGCGTGCAAACGGCCGTGCTGGGGCTGCTGACCTGGGGGCTGTATGCCTGGGTCTACACGCCGCTCAAACGCCGCACGCCCGCCAACACCGCCGTCGGCGCCGTCGCTGGCGCCCTGCCGGTGCTGATGGGCTGGTCGGCCGTCGGCGCGCCGCTCGACTTGCGGGCCTGGTCGCTGTTCTTGCTGGTGTTCCTCTGGCAGTTCCCGCACTTCATGGCCATTGCCTGGATCTACCGGCAGCAATACTCCGCTGCCGGGCTGCAGATGCTCAGCACCGTCGATCCCAGCGGTTTTCGCGCGGGAGCGCAAGCCATCGTGGCCGCCCTGGTGCTCATTCCCGTCAGCGTCGTGCCGTCGCTGGCCGGGCCTTCGGGTGGGCTGTACGTGGTCTGGGCGCTGACGCTGGGAGTGGCCCAGTTGCTGTGCGCGGTCGCGTTCTTTTTCCAACTGACGGACGTGGCCGCGCGGCGGTTGCTGCTGGCCTCGCTGGTTTATTTGCCGGCCATGATGGGGCTGCTGATACTGGGCCCCCTGGCCTGATGCTCGTTCAATACGTCACTATCGAGTTCAAGAAAGGTTCGTGAAGCGCATTATGGCCGAAGCCCTGACTCACGCCGGATCGCACTCGGCGGCGCATGCCGACCATGACCACGCGGCGCACCACCTGAAGCTGCAATACCATCCCGGCCTGCCGATTCCCAACGGCAAGCTGATCGTGTGGCTGTTCCTGTCGACTGAAATCATGTTCTTCGCCGCGCTGATCGGCACGTACATCGTGCTGCGTTTCGGTGCCCCCATCTGGCCTCTGCCGCGCGAGGTGCACCTGAGCGAACCGATCGGCGCGTTCAACACCTTCGTGCTGATCTGCTCCAGCGTGTCGGTCGTGCTCTGCCTCGAATCGGCCAAGGCCAACAAGGCCGCCGCCGCCAAGGGTTGGCTGCTGGTCACACTGGTTCTGGGCAGCCTGTTCCTGGGGGTCAAGCTCTACGAATACAACGCCAAGTTCTCGCACGGCATCTACCCCTGGAAGCCGCATAGCCGCATCTACGAGAAAGCCGACTTGAACTATGCCGCCGCGGTGCGGGCGCGCCTGGGCGATCTCGATTCGCAGCTCAAGGCCGAGGAAGACGCCCTCAAGGCCAAGCTCGACGAGGCGGCCGTCGACACCGACCCGCGCATGGTCGAACTCCGCGAGCGTATCGCCCTGGTCGGCGAGCTGCGGACCTACGAAGACAAGCAAGAAAAGGCCGCCGCGACCGATCCGCTCAACGCCGAGCGTCACGTGGCTCTCGAGCAGCTGGCCGACCGCATTGCTCCGCTCCCCTTGCACCACGGCGAGGAAGAGGGGCTCAACCACCATCACGAGTGGCTCAAGCTGCCCATCGTCATTCCCGGTGGCAACATGTGGGCCAGCAGCTACTTCCTGCTCACCGGCTTCCACGCCATTCACGTGCTCGTGGGCCTGATCGTCTTCGTGCTGATGATTCCCATGACCCTCACCATTGCCCGGGCCGAGTTCGTCGAGAACATCGGCCTGTACTGGCACTTTGTCGACCTGGTGTGGATCTTCCTGTTTCCGCTGCTGTACCTGTTCTAGTAATTCATTGGATCGAAGCGGCGGAAATCGGTAACGCTCAACTACGAAATTCCGCGAGGAGTTGAATTCGATGTCGGACCACGGCCATTCGCACGACGCGGCAGCTGCCCATGCCCACGATAGCCACTCGACGGGCATTGCCCAGTACATTTACGTGTTCCTGGCGCTGTGCGTGCTCACCACGGCGTCGTTCTTCACGTATTCGAGCCTGTGGCCCTGGCACGATCAGCCCAAGATCGGCTGGACGTTCATGATGGCCGTCTCCTGCACCAAGGCATTGCTGGTCATCCTGTTTTTCATGCACGTGAAATACGAAGCCAACTGGAAATACGTGCTCACGATTCCGGCCGGCTTCATGGCCATCTTCCTGATCCTGGCCCTCGTGCCCGACGTGGGCATGCGGGGCCGCCACCTGGCCGAAGAGCGCAAGCTCTACATGGCCGAGCCCCGCTCGTCGAAGGCGCCCGTGCGTCACGGAGAATCGCACGCCGAAGAAGCCCCCGCGAGCCACTCCAGCGGCGAGAGTCACTAGTTAATCGCTCGCTCTCGCCGCCGGCCGATAGCGTAGAATTGACAGGCGGACCGACGACCAAGGCCGGTCGAGCCGCCAGCGAGTTTTACGCGGCGCCCGTTGCGCGAGACCCCGCATGAACGATTCTCCTGCGATCGAAGCTTCGCGGCTGGTGTTTCACTACGGCCAGCGCCGCGCGCTCGACGACCTCTCGCTCTCGATCCAGCGCGGCGAAATCTTCGTGCTGCTGGGCCCCAATGGCGGCGGCAAAACCACGCTCTTCCGTTTGCTCTCCACGCTCATTCCGCTTCAGCAGGGCACGGTGAACATTCTCGGCCACGACTTGGGCCGCCAAACCGCCCAGGTCCGTGCCGCCATCGGCGTCGTGTTTCAGGCCCCCAGTCTCGACAAGAAGCTGACCGTGGCCGAAAACCTCCGCCATCAGGGGCACCTGTATGGTCTCAGCGGCGCCCCGCTGGCCGCCCGGCAGGCTGAAATGCTCGCCCGCCTGGGCCTGGCCGATCGCGCCGGCGACCGGGTCGAAACGCTTTCGGGCGGGTTGCGCCGCCGCGTCGAGCTGGCCAAGGGCATGATTCACTCGCCGCGCTTGCTGCTGCTCGACGAGCCCTCGGCCGGGCTCGATCCCGGCGCGCGGAGCGACCTTTGGAGCTACCTCCGCTCGCTGCGCGACGAACAAGGCGTGACGATCGTGCTCACCACGCACCTGCTCGAAGAGGCCGACCGCGCCGACCGCATTGGCATTCTGCACCAGGGGCGGCTCGTCGCGCTCGACGCGCCCGACGCCCTGCGGGCCACGGTCGGCGGCGACTCGATTACGATCCGCACGGCCAACCCCGCGGCGCTGGTGTCGGCCATTGGCGCCCAGTTTGGCGTCGCGGCGCAAGTGCTCGACGGCTCAGTGCGGCTGGAACAACCCGACGGGCATCAGTGGATTGCCCGCCTGGTCGAGGCGTTTGGCGATCAGATCGAGTCGATCACGCTGGGCAAGCCGACGCTCGAAGACGTGTTTATCGATCGCACGGGTCATCGATTCTGGCAAACGGCCAGCGAAACCGCCGAGCCGGTTGGAGCGAGGTGAACGATGACCACGCAATTGATTGCCGAATCGCCGCGGTCCGTCGCTGCCACCCCGGTCGTGTCGCGCCCTTGGCTGGCCGCCGGCACGCTGGCCCAGCGCGAGTGGGTGCGCTTCGTACGGCAGCGCAATCGCGTTTTCGGCGCCATTGGCCAGCCGGTGCTGTTCTGGCTGCTGTTTGGCCTGGGGCTGGGACCCACGTTCCGCCTGGCCGGCGACGAGCGGCTGACCTACCGCGAATACTTCTTCCCCGGCTCCCTGGCGCTGATTCTGCTGTTCACCGCCATCTTCACCACGATTTCGATCATCGAAGACCGCCGCGAGGGTTTCTTGCAATCGGTGCTCGTGGCCCCCATTCCGCGCTGGTCCATGGTCTTGGGCAAGGTGCTGGGCGGCTCGGCAGTGGCGATGGTCGAGGGGCTCGTGTTTTTCGCGCTGGGGCTGACCCTGGACCTGCCGTTTTCACTGGCCATGGTGGCCTCGGTCGTCGCGATGCTGGCCGTGCTTTCGCTGGCACTGGTGTCGCTCGGGTTCGTGATCGCCTGGCGCATGGACTCCACGCAAGGCTTTCACGCCATCATGAGCGTGTTTCTCATGCCGATGTGGCTGCTCAGCGGCGCGTTCTTTCCGCCGCCGCCGCTCTCGGCCGACATGGGCTGGGCCGCCTGGCTGCTAGCGCTGGTCATGCACGTCAATCCGCTCACGTACGGCGTGGCCGCGCTCCGCCGGCTGATGTACTGGGGGCTGGAATCGCCGCCGCTGCCGCCCGACACACCGCAGCTGGCCACTTGTTGGATCGTCAGTCTGGCGTTCGCCGCCATCATGTTTGCACTGGCCTGCCGCATGGCCGGCCAGCGCACCACGGGAGATCTGCTATGAACGGCTCGGCCGCGAAATATTGGGTTTTATTGGCCGGATTTCTGGCGGCCATTTACGGTTCGTTCGTGGCCGCCCGCCATTTGCGTTCCGAGAACGAAGTGGTCGTCGGTCCCGGCGTCCACGTCGAACCCGCTGAAGATCATGCCCAGCCGAAGGGGCCGCCGCTCGACCACTTCACGCTCACTGACCAGGACGACCGGCCGTTCGATTCCGCGTCGCTCAAAGGCCAGGTCTGGGTCGCCAGCTTCTTCTTCGTCAACTGCCCCGGCACCTGCTGGCGGCTCAACCAGGCGCTGCAAGCCATCCAGCAAGAAACCCCCGGCAGCCCGGTGCGCTACGTCAGCATTACCTGCGATCCGGAAAACGACACGCCCGCGGCGCTCAAGAAATACGCCGAGCACTTCAAGGCCGACCCGGCGCGCTGGACGTTCGTTACCGGCGACCTCAAGCTGATCCAACGCATCGGGCAGGAGATGTTTCAGATCTCGGTCGAGAAGGCGGCGCATACCGACCGCGCGGTGGTCGTCGATCGCCAGGGACAGATTCGCGGCCGCTTCCGGCTTACCGATCCGCAGCAGGTCGAATTGCTGAAGAAACTGCTGGCCACGGTCGAAGCAGAACCAGCGGCGCCGGCCGAAACGGCGCCCGCTGATGCGGCGCCCGCAGCACCGGCCGCCGAAGGTGCCACTACGTCCCCGGCGCCCGGCTCGTGAGCCGCCGTGGCCCAGCGCGTTTACCAGCACGTTTGAAAGCACCGCACCTTGAATTTCGACGTTCATCAACTGCCGGCCGTTAACGCTTCGCTCAATGCCCTGGCGGCTCTGCTGCTGGTCATTGGCTGGGTGCAGATCAAGTTGCGCCGCGAGCGCGCGCACAAGCTCACGATGCTCTCGGCCTTTGGCGTTTCGGTGCTCTTTCTGGCCTGCTACCTGGTCTATCACTTTCAGGTGCGGCACGTGCCATTTGCCGGGCCCGACAGCGTGCGCCCCGTGTACCTGGCGATTCTGATTAGCCACGTGGTGCTGGCCGCCGCGGTGCCGGTGCTGGCGGGGGTGACCATTTACCTGGGCTTTCGCGACCGCCGGCTCAAGCACCGCCGCTGGGCCCGTTGGACCTTCCCCATCTGGCTTTACGTCTCGATCACCGGCGTCATCATCTACCTGATGCTCTACCAGATCTATCCTGGCCCGAGCCAGAATCCTATAATCGAACCAGACGCCCAGGCCTCGGCAGTTCGCCAGGTGTTGGGTCGCTAACTTGAGGAGCTACGACGTGCGACGAGTTGCCAAGCAAACGTGGTTGGTGCTGGCTTGCCTGGCGGTGGTGCTGGGCGCCAGTTCGACGGCCTCGGCCTGCCCCAGCTGCCAGCAAGCTCTTAATGCCGACGGCTCGCAGGGCGATCTGGCCACGGGCATCTACTACAGCATCTTGTTCATGATGTCGATGCCCTTTGCCATCGTAGGCACGTTTGCCACCTTGGCCTATCGCGCCGTCAAGAAAGAGCAGCGCCGCGTGGCCGCCGCCAAGGCGCTCGAGGCCCAGTCGGATGCCGCCCACGCCTGATTGAATGGCGCCGCATCGCTCGGATGTAGCTCGGCAGTCGCGCATCGCGACTGAGTCTGCCTGTATAAACTATCGCCTGCGTGCCGCTCAATGCGTCTGGGCGGTCTCTTCCTCGGGCATGGGATCCCAGTAATGGTCAAACCCCAGCCACAAGCTGCGCGCGTAGCGGAAGAACCAGAGCGGAAACACGACGGCAAATCCCGCCACGATCCACAAGGCCGTTTGCGGCGATACGACTCCCATGGCAAACAGCGTCAAATAAAACACCGTCACCAGCAGGGCCGTCAGGCCATAGTTGACGTAGATCGAGCCCAGAAAGTAGCCGGGCTCGCGCTCGTAGTGCAACTGACAGTGATCGCACTCGGGGTTCATCGCGATCC
>CAZPED010000071.1:0-10274 GCA_964585335.1 uncultured Planctomycetaceae bacterium
GAGCTTGATATAGACGTCATCGGTGTCGAGGTACTTGGAGAACGGCCGGCCGGGCCGAAAGCGAAAGATCAACACCAGACGCTGATAGACGGGCACGTCGACTTGCTCTTTGCGAAACGCGCCGCGCAGCCGGCGGCGCACGCGCGTGGCGTGGCTGTCTCCCCGGTAGTACACCTCCAGCCGATCGAACGTTTAGAAGTCGATCGAGAGGTTCAGTCCCCAGTGGCTGCGGTCTTTGAGCGCCGCGTCGATTTCGTCCTTGGCCAGGCGCACGAAGTTGCCGCGCTCGAGCAGCCAGGCGAATCGTTCGAAGACCTGCACGCGCCGCGCGTCGCGCACGGCGGTCGCCAGATCGAACTTGCCGCGAGTGTCGGCGTCGGGGTCGAACGGCGCGTAGGCATCCTTGAGCTGCTCGCGCGTGTCGTGATACTGGTGGTGCATGAGCATTTGCAGCAGCCGACAAAGCCGGCGAAAGCCTGCGGCCTCGGCCGCGCGGAGCGGCTCGCGGCTCAGCAGCCGCTCGATCAGGTCGCTATTTCGCAGAGGAATGAACTGCTCGCGCCGCGGCGCTATTGCTTCGGCGGCCGGCAGCGGGCTGGTCGGAGCGCTGGGAGACTGGTTTTCCAAGGTCGACCGCTGGGCTGGGAAACAGGGCTGCAAAAGTGCCACTGATTGTAGCCCGGCCGGCGGCGATGCCGAAATGCCCGGCGGCGCGACCGAAAAACTCCGCGGCGGGTAAAATGCCATGCGGCCCGCGGATCTGGCCACCACCTCGCGTGTTATGATGAAACCTTGGCGGTTTGGCGCTGGCGGCTGCTCTTTGGGCAACGGCGACGAGGTGACGAGGATGCGCACAAGACTCGAACGATGGACCCTGCGTTACGGATTGGCGGCGGTGCTGGTGACAGGCTGCCTCGTCGTGTGGCCAGGAGCACGCCCATCCGCGGCCGACGAGCCGGAACCGGCCGCACCGTCTGAGGCGGCCCCCAAGAAGATTCCTCGTGGCAAGACGCGCTACAAGGGGCGCGAGATCGCGCAGACGATGCACTACACGGGCGCGCCCTGGCTGATGCGCGAATCGCGGCAGCGCGAGGAAGATTGCGAGCAGCTGCTGCAAGCGCTGGACGTCAAGCCGGGACAAGTCGTGTGCGACATGGGCTGCGGCAGCGGTTTTTACACTTTGCCGCTGGCCCGCCTGGTGGGGCCCAAGGGCCGGGTGCTGGCCGTGGACATTCAGCCCGAGATGCTGCATCTGCTCTCGGAGCGGGCCAAGGCTGAAGCGATCGAGAACATCGAATTGCTCGAAGGCACGCCGATCGACCCCAAGCTGCCCGACGAAGGGGTCGACCTGATTCTGCTGGTCGACGTGTACCACGAGTTCTCGCATCCCGAGCAGATGCTCTCCGCAATGCGCAAATCGCTGAAGCCGGGTGGGCGGGTGGCCCTGGTCGAGTTTCGGCTCGAAGACCCCAACGTGCCGATCAAGCTGCTGCACAAGATGAGCAAGAAGCAGATTCTCAAGGAATTCCCCCCCAACGGGTATAAACTGGTCGAGCAGTACGACAAGTTGCCCTGGCAGCACCTGATGTTCTTCGCGCGGCAGGAAAACCCCTAGCTTTCCTGGTCGGCTGGTCGCAAAGCGAAGCGCCGATGGCATCTTCCGCGATGGGATAGCCTGGAAATGGCCGATTTCTTGGGCCCCGTCGTTTTGCACTAACCCGTTAAATCGCTTGGGGCTAGGCCGACTGAAGTTGCATTGGTTTTTGCGGCTTAATAGAATGAAAACCTGAATCTGGCAGTCTGCTCATCCCGATTGCCGGTTCAGGTTTTGTGAGAGAACGGGCCGCGGCGAACGCTAATGAACGAAGAGCAACGTAGTGCAACCCTCTCTGGGTGTGTTGCATTGCGACGGAACGAGAGATCGGTGCTCGGGCAAAAGCACCGATGCAGGCAAGAGGTGTCATCAATCCATGGCTGACCAAACGTCGATTGCCCCCAGCATCGGCCAGGCGACAGCGCGCAACGGCGCTGCGACCGATTGGGTTTTGGGCCAGAATCTGCGCATGCATCAGATTGCGCGCCACGCCGAGCGCGCCGCTCAAGCAGACTGCACGGTGCTCGTTTCAGGTGAAACTGGCACGGGCAAGGAGCTTTGGGCAAAGTTGGTTCACGAGCGTGGACCACGCGCTGGCAAGCCTTTCATTCCGGTCAACTGCGCTGCACTGACCATTACGTTGGCTGAAAGCCAGCTGTTTGGCCACGAAAAAGGCGCGTTTACGGGCGCGGCCGGGCGCTCCGCGGGCGTGTTCCGCGCGGCCGAAGGCGGCACGGTGTTTCTTGACGAAGTCGGCGAAATGCCGCTCGAATTGCAACCCAAGTTGCTGCGAGTCTTGCAGCAGCGCGAAGTGACCCCCGTCGGCTCCGCTTATCCCGTGCCGGTGGATGTGCAGATTATCGCGGCCACGAACCGCGACCTCGAGGCGGAAGTGGCCGAGGGGCGCTTTCGCGAGGACCTGCTCTATCGGCTGAACATGGTCGAGCTGCGGGTGCCCCCGCTGCGCGACCGGGTCGAGGACATTCCCGAGCTGATCGAGTTCTTTTCGCGGCGGTTTTCCGCTCAGTATAAGCGGCCCCTGTGGCATCCCGACGCCGCCACGCTCAAGCAGTTTTGCGAATTTCCCTGGCCGGGCAACGTGCGCCAGTTGTCGCACGTCATCGAGCAATCGTACGTGCTCGACTGTGCCCCGCTGCTGCCGCACGTCGAGGCGGTGGCGCCGGTTGACGTCACCCTCCCTTACATGGACTTGGCTCGCTTGCGGTTCGCGGCGATCAACCAGGCCCTGCAAACCACGCGGGGACATAAGGGGCGGGCGGCCAAGCTGCTGGGCGTGCATGCCAACACGCTGACCCGCATGTTGGCGCAAATGGAGGCCGACGCGGTCACCGTTGGCGGCCCCGTGCGGGTGGGCAAAGCGCCCCGTCGCAAGCCGCGCTAATTACGCCGAGTCGGCCCGTTGAAATGGGCCCTCGCGGCAGATTTCAAACTCGCGGCGTGCGGAGCAAACCTGCCCGCGGCGCGCGGAAGCATCGGCCGAGTCGCTGTCTTTGAAGCGTATCCGTGCGATCTCGCAGCCCGTTGCCTTCTTCAACGGGCTGCGAGGCGGAAGTGGGAGCCGGCGAGCCCGGCTAACCGGCTGGCGAGGATCCTGCCATTCGCAGCCCAGCGCCGCTGGGAGTTCTTCCGCACCGCTCGTCACATGGCGGGGCCATTGGGCCAGCCAGCCGTTTCACCACGCTGGGGAAGCGGCTTCACCAGATTGCACGGCCGGCGGCACTCCGCGTCTCCCTGATTTCTGGCCGTTTTCTCAAGCAGATTTGTGGGGGCAGGCCGTGACCGCGGCGGCACACCAAGAGTGTGAAACTTCCTCACCATGGTGAGGAGTGCCGCAAGTGACTGTGCAATCGAGAGATCCGCGCCAACTTCCGGTGTGCCTTCCTCAAGGTGGTGAAAGGGGCCGCCGTCAGCGCGGAAATCTTGCGCGGGGGCGATCGTGGAAATTCGCGAAGCTTTTCCGCGAAATTCTCGGCTTTCAAACAGATTTCGTTTGATCGCGCGGGCTTCGGTATAGCACTTGCTTTCGGTCGCTGCGGAAGTTCCGGCGCCAGCGGCTCCAGAGGAGCGCAATGGTCCAGCGGAAGCGGCAAGCTTCCGAGGGCCAGGGCCGACGGAACGAGCGAGCAACAAGAAACACCATCACTGGAAGTGTGGGGGATCAGGCGAGAGAGCGATGGGTTGGCGAACTCGGCACGAACGCCGAGGAGCTGCTTCGAACGACATCACTGACGCTTGTCGGAACGCGGCGTTTGGCGGTTGATGCGGTCGGAAAATTCGGCGCACCTCGAATGAGCACTTCCGGACACGTATTGTCCGACCGCAGAACACAACACATGGCACCGCGCGATTCCAAGACGCTGACCCCTCGCGGTCAGATACAGCTGCGATTTGCAAAGCGCGCCGCGAAGCTGGTCAACGTCTTTCAGTGCTTGATCGTATCGGCCGATCCCGAGCGTAGCGCCATGTTCGACCAGGCGGCTACCGAGGGCGGCTGGAAGACATTTCGGTGTGCCGACGCGCCGACGGCGCTGGCCCTGATCGACCGTTCGCTGGTGCAGCTGGCGGTGGTCGACCTGGAAGGGCAGCCGGCCGACGCGTTTCGGCCCGTCGTTAGCCGGCTGACGACCTCCAGCGGCTTGCTGCTGATCGTCTGCGGCAACGAGGGTGACATCGAAGAGGAAGTGTGGGTGCGGCAGTTGGGCGCCTGGCTGTATCTGCCGGGGGTGCTCGACAGCAACAACATCGCGCTTCTGTGCGGCGAGGCGAGGCACATCGCCGAGCGACTCTGGAAGACACAAGGCGTGGAGCGCAACGGCGGCCTGACCCCCGCCGCGCGGGCCCCGCGCCCCAAGTGATCAAGTCGATGAGGTATTAGAGGCTTCAACATCAGGGCCGCCGGCCCAGCGAGGAACACCCATGAACATGCCGAACCGGTATCATCAAGAGTCGGAACTCGACTACCAAACAGACGACGAACGTCGTGAGCAACGGGAAAAGTTCCCCCGTTCGCGGCGTGCTAGCTACTCGCGCGCCAGCCGCCCGGCTGTGCATAACGGCATCCACCGCCGCCGCAACAAGCGGTTCAGCTGGTAAGCGCACCCGATAACCTACGCGTTTGTTTTTCCCAATCGCACTGTGTCGGCGCCTTTTCTACACCTTAGGATTAGGCCACCCGAAGGCGCAGTCACAATGCGGTTGGGTTTTGTTTTGCGCGCACCGCGAAACCCGCGCTGCTTCTCCATGCCCAATGATCGGCGCCGCGCAGACGCTCAGTTGCTGGCCGCGCTAGCCGGCGGTTCGACTCGCAAGTCAGCTCCCGCGGCGGCGCAGGCGGTTTCGCCTTCGATGAACACCCGCACGTGGCAGGGACCGCGGGCATCGGCCGGAATAGCCAGTTCCGCGCTGGCGGCGCCAGCCGGCACGTCCAGGCGCGTCGCCACCAGGCAGGGCTGGTTGGCGCGCTGGTAGACGTCGGCGTACTGGTCGAGCGACTGCGGATCGAACTTGCCGCGCCTGGGCGGCTTGAACGTCAGCCGGTCGCGGCGCACGCACAGCTCGACGATGGCCGTGCCGGCCAGCGGAGAGTCGATGTCGACCTTCAGTGTCTCGCCGGCGACCGCGGTCGACGGGGTTCGCACCTGCGCCTGCTGCGGAAACGCGATTCGCAATAGCGGATCGCCCAGCAGGTTGAACAAGTCGAGGTGTTCGTGCCTCTCGGCGTCGAGCAACTCGGCCGTGGGGCTCAGGGCCTTGGCCACGGCGTCGAGCGCCTGGCGATGCCGGCCCGTGCCGGTTGCCTGCACCATCCGCCGTTTGGCGGCCAGCAGCGCCGCTCCCAAGGTCTCACTGCGCTCGTGAAAGCACTCGTGCAGCAGCTCGGCGCCCATCACGCTCATGGCATAGGGCATGGTCACTCGCGAGCCGGCCAACACGGCCACCGGCCCGCCGGGGCTGCGCAGCAGATCCTCGGCCAGGCAGTCGCGCGGCTGGTCGTAAGCGCCGCTGAAGCAGGCCAGAAAGCAGGCGATCGGGGCGCCGTGCGCACAGGCCAGCCGCTCTGTGTCGGGGCACGACAAAATCGGGTACCGGGCACCCGGCACGTACACCTCGTCGACCGATCGCTGCTGGCCGTGGCCAATGTAGACCCAGAACAGGCTCCCCTCGTTCAATCGGCCGAGCGTGGTTTCGCGGAATTGGCGCGGGTCGGGGCAATAGGGGCTTTGCCAACTGCCGTAGGTCATCGTGGTGCAGTAGGCCGCCGGAATGCCTTCGCTGATCAGCGACTTGGCGGCCGCTTCCATCACGGTGTCGGCCAACGGGCCAAAGCCCCCCAGGCCGGCTACGAAGTGTACCTGGCGGCGCCAATGGCCAAAGTCGCTGGAGCGCTCGTAGGCCAGGATCTTTCGCACGATGACGCTCAACTCGCCCGGCGTGTCGCAGGGAATGCGGCCAATGGCCACGTCGGGCACGTGGTCGTCATCGAGGTCGGCGTAGGCATTATCCGTGGCAATCTCGGGCGTCGAGCCGAAGCGCACGTTCACCTTGGCGGGCACGTGCCAGGTGGGCACGCAGCGCGAACGCAGTCGCGGGTCGGCCAGCGCGGTCGGATCGGCGTCGCCCACCAGCACGATGTATTTCAGTTGTCCGCTGGCGGCCTGGGCGCGAATGGTCCGGCGCACTTCACCGGCCGCTGCATGATTATCGACCACGGCAATGCCATGCCCCTGCGCGCGGCGCAGTTCGAGCCAGGGCTCAAGCGCCACGCGAAACTCGGCCGGGCAGACGACCACCGTGTCGACCGAAGCGCCCGCTCCCGCGGCCAGGCACCAACACACCAGCGCGCTAAACATGATACGAACCTCGTAACCTGAACTCCCCCGACTGATAGCAGAGTCTATCGCCGGTTGCCGCCGGCGCTCCAGGGCAATCGCGAGCAGGCATTTCATGCCGCTTGACCTGCTGGCGCAATTGGCCCCCGGGCGGCCCGTCAAGTATGATGGAGCGGGCGGTGAATGCGGCGACCAGGGCGTTGCCGCACACCCGCTCGGGCTGATTGGCCGGCAAACCAGCGGACCGAGAGACGACCGTATCATGCAGCGCGGTAGTGCAATTTGGCGTCGGTTTGCCTGCTGGCTAGCGGCCACGATGCTGGCTCCGCTGCCGCTTCTGGCGGTTGAGCCGGTGCCGCTGGATCCGGCTGATGTCGAGGCTGCGGTCGTCGAACAAGTCCGCCAGGCCATCGTGGCGCTCGATGCCGACGAATTCGCCACGCGGCAAAAAGCGGCCGATCTGCTGGAACGCCTGGCGGACGACTCGCGACTGGCCTTTTACCTGGCCGCCCAATTTCAGCGCGTATTGCAATTACCCGACACTTCGGTCGAGGTGCGCTCGTGCCTGGCTAGCCTGGCGCAGCGATTGCCGCCGGCGCCGGCTTCGGCCGAGCGGCCCACGGCGGCCGACATCGTGCCGCTGCTCGATAGCCTGCAGGACGACCTGAGCAGCCATCGCGACGCTGCCCGTCGCCGCTTGCAGTCGATGGTGGACTATACCGACTTGATTTCGCCTCTCTGGCAAGAACTGAAACGCCGGGCTGCCGAACCCGCGCTGGGCACCACGCTGCGGCGCGAACTGGAGCCGCTGCTCGACCAGGCCCGCCGGGCTTGGGCCCTGGCCGAGCCGCAGAGCGTGCCGCTGCCAGGGGTATCGAGCGACGAGATCTCGCGGCTGATCGCGCTGGTCAAGCCGGCCGCGGCAGACGAAGACTCGCTGACGCGGTTTCGCCGCGAGCAGGCCGTGCGCGACTTGCAGGACTTGCTGGCCCGCGACGAGACGCGCCCCGCCGCGCAGCAGTTGCTCGAAGCGGCCATTGCGGCCAGCGACGATGCCGGCCGGACGAGCGAACTGCAAGAGATCGCCGATTTTGCCCGTCCCTCGATGGCGGCCGAAGTTTGGGGCAACCGCATGCACCTGACCGTGCAGTACCTGATCATTGGCGTGCCGCAGCTCAATCGCTACGACGGCAACGGCCGCTCGACTCATTTCGACCGTATCGACGAAGTGACGGCCCACTGCGTGACGGGCAACTCGCTCGTCGAGGGCGATTATCCGGTGCGCGTGGCGATTCCGCATCCCGAGCCGGGCATCGACCGGATGTTTTACCTGACGAACTTGCCGACGCCGCGGCGGCGCATCGCCTACGAATACCTGGTGAAGCGCGACCCGGCGCTGCGGCTGCGCGAGATCACCCAGCGCACGGTCAACGACATCGTGGGCACGCAGCGCGTGTTGAATGAAACCGAGGTGTTGCTGCTCGCGCAGCTCGATCCGTCGATCGTCTCGCGCTTCGTGGGCAAGTATTTCGAAAGCGTGCCCGACCGCCGGCTGGTCACCACCAGCACCGAGTTGCCTGGGCAATCGACCGTGCACGGCGGCATTTGTGCGGTGCTGTCGCGGATAGGCACGCGCGAGGCGGCGCCGGCGCTCGAGCAATTGGCGCGGTCCGAGCGGCTGAAGCCGAGCTATGAGAACCCGTTTCAGATTGCCTGGATCGCGGCCCTGGCCATCGCCCAGCGCGATCCCTGGCCCGGCGTCGACCGCTGGCTGGCCGAGTTAATCGACAATCGGACGCAGCTGGTGGTTACCGGTGACAAGCGACCCGAGGTGGGGGCCAGTGCCGCGGCGCTTTTGCTCGACCGCAATGGCGTCTCGATTCGGGCCTTCGGGCTCGATACGGCGGCCGAGGGCGTCACCGAGCGGCTGCGATTCGTGGGCTACGTGTTTGCCTCGGAACGCGATCGGCAAGAGGTGAAGCGCTGGTGGCAGAACCAGCAGGCCCAGCAAGACGTGCTGTTTGCGCCGGGCGCGGCGGGCAAGGCGTCGGCAACGCAGATTCGTACGAGGCTTCCCGGCGCGGCGGCCAGTGCCGATCCGAACGGCGCCCGGCCGGGGCGCTAAGGCCAGCCGCGCTAGATCTAAGGGCTGTAAGAGGTTGCGCCTCGGCTCCGGTGCCGGTGCCGGCACGGCAAAAGATTGACACGCCGCGCGCAACGCCATTATACTGCCCACGGTGTTTTGTCAGGCTGCCAATGCGCCCTTGCAGACCGCCATCCAGCCGTGCGGTTCTCACCCCCTGCGTCCGTTTCTCTACTAGCGGAGGCTACAGGCCATGCTTCGAATTCCCGGCCAGTTGGGCAGCGACCTGTGTGACCGTGGATTGGGCATGACCCGGCGCGATCTGCTGCGCGTGGGCGGCTCGTCGCTGTTGGGATTGGGACTGGCCGACGTGCTGTCGCTCAAGGCTGCCCAGGCCAATACCGCCTCGAGCCCCACCGCAGGGAGCGGCCCGGGCTGGAACAAGGCCAAGAGCGTGATCATGGTCTACCTGCAAGGCGGACCGAGCCATCTCGACCTTTGGGATCCGAAGGAGAACGTGCCCGACAACGTGCGGAGCGTGTTCAAGCCGATTTCGACCAAGCTGCCGGGCGTGCAGTTCACCGAGCTATTGCCCAAGCTGGCGCAGGTGAACGACAAGCTGACGATGATCCGCTCGGTCAGCTACACGCCGGTCGGGCTGTTCAACCACACGGCGGCGATCTACCAGATTCACACCGGCTACACCACTGACAAGGTGAGCCCCTCGGGGCAGCTGGAGCCGCCCAATCCGAAGGACTTTCCCACGTTTGGCTCGAACATCGTGCGGATCAAGCCACCGACGGTGCCGATGCTGCCGTTCGTGATGCTGCCGCGTCCGCTGCAAGAGAGCGGCGTGGTGGGCAAGGGCGGCACCGCCGGCTTTTTGGGCCGCGCCTACGATCCGTACTACCTGTATCCGTCCGGCGATGACATGGATATGGCCAAGATGGAGCGGATCAAGGTGGACGATCTGAACCTGCGGCCCGAGGTCACTTCGGCGCGCCTCGAGCGCCGTGCCCGGCTGCGCGACCTGATCAACAAGGGCATGCCCGAAGTCGACAAGGCCGTGTCCAAATACGACTTGAACGAGTACTACGACAAGGCGCTGGGGCTGATCATGTCGGGCCGGGCCCGCGATGCTTTTGATCTGAAGCAGGAGAGCGACGCCACGCGCGATTTGTACGGCCGCAACACGTTCGGTAAAAGCTGCTTGCTGGCCCGCCGGCTGGTCGAAGCCGGCACCCGTGTCGTGGAAGTGGTCTGGCCCAAGGTGGCCAATTCCGACAACCACTCGTGGGACGTCCACACGGGGCTTTCGGCTCGAATGAAAAACCAGTCGGCTCCCATGTTCGACGCCGGCTTCTCGGCGCTGGTGGCCGATTTGGACCAGCGCGGGCTGCTCAACGACACGCTGGTCGTGGCCGTGGGCGAGTTCGGCCGCAGCCCGCAGCGTGGCGTGAGTACGTCGGGCAACGGCAACAGCGACGATGGCCGCGACCACTGGCCCTACTGCTACTCCTGCTGCGTGGCGGGGGCGGGCGTCCGCCGGGGATTCGTCTACGGCAAGTCCGATGCCACGGCCTCGGCGCCGCTGGAGACCCCCGTACACCCGATCGAGTTGCTGGCCACGATCTACCACGCGCTGGGCATCAACCCGGCGACGGTCGTCGACAACCACCTCAACCAGCCGCGCGAGCTGGTCAAGGCCGACCCAGTCACGGCGCTATTCGGTTGAACCGGCCCGGGG
>CAZPED010000072.1:0-10184 GCA_964585335.1 uncultured Planctomycetaceae bacterium
GCCGAAAGCGCCACAGCTAGCGCGCCCGCGGAAGAGGCGCAGCCAGAGAGCGAACCCCAGACCGAGCCAGCGCCGGTCAATTTCCGCTCTGACGTGGAGCCAATTCTCAAGCGGCACTGTCTCGGCTGCCACGGCCCCGAAAAGCGTAGCGGCGGTTTGCGACTCGACGAGCTGGCGCTGGCCCGCGAAGGGGGCGATTCGGGCAAGCCGATCATCGGGGGCAAGCTCGCGGATAACGAGCTGTTTGCGCGCGTGTCGTCGACCGATCGCAGCTATCGCATGCCCAAGAACGCCGAGGCGCTGTCGCCCGCCGAGTTGGATACGCTCGAGCGTTGGGTGAAGGCCGGCACGCCCTGGCCCGCGCCGTTGCAGCCTTCCGATTTGCGGTTCTTCGATCCTTGGATTACCTACCTGGCCGGGTGGCTCGATAAGTATCGGCAAGAAATCGACTTTATCCGTCCCTTTGGCATCGTCTTTCTGATCTTTCAGATCGCGCTGTTGGGGGTCATCCGCATGCGACGAGCCTATCGCAAAGGATCACCCCGCGCGGCGCGCAGCCGGCTCTGCCGGGCCTGCGGAGCTGTGCGCACTAGCGAGCTCAATCTGGTTTGGTTGGTGTCGGCGGCCGCGCTGGCAATGGTGTGGATGTTCGGCCACCAGCGAATCACTCACGCGCTGTTGCTCCAGGCACGTCGTGAGGTGGCCAGGCGCGAGAGCCATTGGATCAATACCGTTTACGGCTATCCGCCCAAACCAGTGCATCCCAAGCAGCCGCCGCAGTTGTCGGGCGTCTATTACCGGGGCAATTGCGAGCGCAGTTCGTCGCTGTTCAACGGCGGCAACTACCTCACCGCGACGTTTCGCCTCAACCTCTGCGACAGCCGCCACGAGCCACTGGAACTCGGCAGTCCGGTGCCCGACGACGGCTTCTGGGTCAAGATGGAGCTCGAGCGCGGCCCCGGCACGACCGATGCGCTGTTCTCCAAGGAACTGATGTCAAACGTGTTTCTCAGCGAGGAGTTCGTCGATGCCCAGCTGACGCGCCTCGCCCGCCCGGTCGTCCGGCTCGAAACGCTCGCAGAGGGCCAGCGCTGGGTCGCTCACGTGCCGATCGGCAAACCAGCCAGCGGCGACGGTCAGCTCAAGGGCTTGATCTACGTCTACACCGGTCACCTGACGGAAACGTCGGTCCGCGGCGATCCGCATTACGCCATCTGCTACGAGTTGCAGTTCAAGGACGACAAACTGGCCGAGGGCTCCGATCTGTGGATGAACTCGTTCGGCAACAGCGCCGTGGCCGATCCCCAGCCGCCCGACAAAATTCCTTACGCCGAATGGTTCGGTCCCGACCCGATTCCGTCCATCGTCGGCCAGAACACCACCGACCCCAAGCTGCTGGGCGTCGACGAACATGTGCGCAAGGGGCTGATCAAGTCCCCGGCCACTCCGGCCGGTGGCTCCCCCGACGCGCCAGCGGCCGAATCCCCGGACACGCCTGCCGAACCTCCGGCCGCTGCTGCCGCGGCACCCGGCGCGGAGACCGCAAAGCCGGCTGCCGAGCCCGCCCCGCCTCAGAGCGACAAGTAGTTGCCGGCCAGCACTTCGTCGGCCGTGCCGCTCTGCACGACCCGTCCTTGTTCGATCAGCACCACGCGCTCGGCCAGCCGCCGTACTTCGGCCGCGTTGTGACTGACGTAGATCGTCGGCACGTGCCATTCGGCCACGACGCGTTCCAGGTAGGTAAGAATGCGGTGCTTCAGCCCCTCGTCGAGCGCCGCCAGCGGCTCGTCCATCAGCAACAGCTCGGGGCCGCTCAATAGCGCTCGCCCCAGCGCCACGCGCTGCCTTTCGCCCCCCGAAAGATTGCCCGGATAGCGCGCCAGCAGGTCGCTCAACTCCAGCACTTCGATCACCCGCTGGGGCACGATGGCGCTGCCAGAGGGCGCGCGGCCACGGCCGTAGAGCAAGTTCCGCGCGACGCTCAGGTGTGGAAACAGCAAGTGATCCTGAAACACCATGCCCACGCGGCGCTGCTCGGGTTTGCAAAACACCCGCCGCCGCGTATCGAGCCAGCACTCTTGGCCAAAGCGAATCGTCCCTTGCTGGGGGCGCAACAGCCCGGCAATGGCTTCGAGCAGGCTGGTCTTGCCGGCTCCCGACGGCCCCACCAGGGCCGTCACTTGCGCGCCGGTTTCCAGCGCGGCCTCGAGTACGAAGCCGCTGGCAAACCGGTGAGTGCAGCACACGCTAAGCGGTTTCACGGCCGACTTGCCTCCGCTCGAGCCACTCGCTGGCCAATAGCGCTCCGGCCGCCAGGGCAATCGACAGCAGCGTCAGTTGCCAGACCTCGGCTTCGGCATTCGGCTGGTTGAAGTAGCTGAAGATCGCCAGCGGAATGGTCTGCGTCTCGCCCACGATGTTGCCGGCCACCATGATCGTGGCACCAAACTCGCCCAGGCTGCGGGCAAACGCCAGCACGCAACCGGCCAGCACGCCGCTGCGCGCCAGCGGCAGCGCCACGCTGAAGAACGCCCGAGCGCGGCTGGCGCCCAGGCTGCGCGCCGCCCATTCGAGCCGCGGATCGACGGCTTGAAACGCCAGCCGAATGGCCCGCACCATCAGCGGAAAGCTGACCACGGCCGCGGCCAACGCCGCTCCCAGCCAGCTGAAGACGATTCGCACGCCCAGCACGTTTTCGAGCGTCCGCCCCACGGGCCCCGCCGGCGACAGCAGCACCAACAGCAGGTAACCGGTCACCACCGGTGGCAGCACCAGCGGCAGGTTCACCACGACCTCGACTAGCCACTTGAAACGCGACTGCCAGCGGGCCAGCAAGTAGCCAATGACGATTGCCGGCGCCAGGCTGACCAGCACCGCGCACAGGCCCACTTGAAAACTCAGCCGCACGGCCAGCCACTGTTCGGCGCTCAAGCTCAGCATGGCGTTCTACTTCGGCTGCGCATCGGGCGCAGGGCCCACAAGAAAACCATAGCGGCGAAACACGTCGGTCGCCGCCGGCGACGCCAGATAGTCGTAGAGCGCCTCGGCCGCACGGTTGCCCGCGCCGCGCTTGAGCAACACCAGCGGGTAACGAATCGGATCGCTCAGCGCGGGGTCGATCTTCGCGGCCACCCGCACCGCCTTGATGGCCACGGTGTCGCTGGCGTAGACGATGCCCGCCTCGGCCGCGCCGGTTTCGACGAACCGCAGCGCTTGCCGCACGTCGGCCGCGCCCACGACCTTGCGCTCCACGTCTTTCCACACGCCGGCCCGTTCGAGCGCCTGCCGCGCATAGATTCCCGCGGGCACCGATTTGGGATCGCCCAGCGCCAACCGCCGCACGGCACGGTCCCTGAGACCGGCCAGGCCGTCGAGCTGCAGTTTCGAGTCCTGGCCGGTAACAATCACGAGCTGGTTGCCCAGCAGGTCGACTTGCCGGGCCACGGGTTGCTTCTGCTCGACGAACTGCGCCCACTGGCTGCTGGCCGAGAGGAACAACTCGGCTTCGGCCCCCGCGGCGATTTGCTGCGCCAGTGTCGAGCTGGCGCCGTAGCTGGTGCGCACGGTCACGCCGGGGTGCAGCTTGACGAACTGCCCGCGAATCTCGTCGAGCGCGTCGGTCGCGCTGGCCGCCGCCAGCAGCAGCACCTTGCCCGAAAGCTTGTCCGGTTCCCCGGCCCGCGCGGCGCGCGGCGCGATCACGGCCAGCATCAGCAGCACAGCGGCCAGCATGCGCCACTGGCCAAGAACCGCGCGGATACGTCGTTGCAGCGTCATCGAACCCCCAACTGGGCGCTAAAGTCTCGCGTGGTCCGGCCGGCACGCCTTGACCCTTCAGCGGCCAACCGCCAGACACGCCCTGTACCTTAACCCATTTGGCGCGGGCCCGAAAGCATCGCCCGCTTACGCCGGCCTGCGAAAGTTCATCGTGAACGAGAACCGCCGGCCGAGTGTTTCGATCCACTCGAAGCCGGCCGCTTCGGCTTGCCGCCGCACGGCCGTCTGCGACTGAAAGTGTGGATCGAGCGCCAGTTCGCTGATCGACAGCACGCCGCCCGGCCGCAACATCGCCAGGCACCGCGCCAGCGCCGCGGCCCGGTCGGGGATCTCGCCCAGCACCGTACACAGGAAGACCAGGTCGACCGATGCGTCGGGCAAATGCTGCCCGGTGGCGTCTCCCTGGATCAGCGTCGCTTGCCGTAGCCCCGCGCGCTCTAGCTTGGCCTGCGAGCGCTTGACCATCCCCGGCTGCAGCTCGATGCCGATGGCCTGGCCCTGCTCGCCCACCAATTGTGCCACCGGTACCAGCAGCCGCCCGGGGCCGGGTCCGATTTCGACAACGGTTTGCCCTGCCCGTATCGGCATCCGCTCGATCGTGCGGCGAGTGCCGGCCACGGCGTCGGCCAGCGGGTTTTCGAGCAGCCAGGCCAGCGCCGTGGGGCAGGGGATTTGCCACTGCGTGCTGGCCCACCGCCAGACGAGATTAAAGGCGACGAACACGCCCACGACGATCGCCACGATCAGCCAGTAGTTCACAGTCACCTCGCCAATCGGTGTGCTCAGCGTGATTCGGCGCCCACGTCTTCCCGTGTGCCACTGGCCTTGGCCAGTGCGCAACAGCCAACAGAACTCATCCATCGCGCGGCTTCCCGCGTGCCACTGGCCTTGGCCAGTGCGGTGCAGTGCCGTGCAGTGCAGCCGGCAACACTCACCCTTCGTTCGTCGTGTGCAGCCGGCTGCCACCCGCGGCTCGCCGCGCGGCGGTGCGCACCGCCGGTTGCTCGCGCACCAGCTGGCCGCAGGCCGCCGTCACGTCGGCGCCCAGCGAGTAGCGCGTCGTCACCCGAAATCCCGCTTGCTTGAGCGCCGCCGAAAACTCGGCCTGCCGCTCGGGCGTGCTCGGCCGCAGCTCCGCGGCCCCCTCGATCGCGTTGAATGGTATCAGGTTCACGTGAACGTCCAGCCCGCGCAAATAGTCAGTCAGTGCGCTCACGTCCTCGGGCGTGTCGGTCCAATCGTCGAGCAACAGATACTCGATCATCACCGGCCGCTCTTGCCGATCGGCAACCACTTCGATCGCTCGCCGCAGCTCGGCCAGCGAATGCCGCGCGGCAATCGGCATCAACCGCTCGCGCACTTCCTGCCGGGCACTGTGCAAGCTCACCGCCAGCCGCACTTGCGGGTGCCGCTCGACCAGCCGCAGCATCCCCTCCGGCACTCCCACGGTCGACACCAACAGCCGGCCGGGGTGCAGATTGAACGCCTCGCGGGCAGTGAGCACCTCGATCGCCGCGTGCAGCTCGGCCTCGTTGTGCAGCGGTTCGCCCATGCCCATGAACACGACGTTCCGCACCCGGCGCTCTTCGGCCTTGAGCAGCCGGTTGGCCTGCGTCAACTGGTCGAGCACTTCGTCGCGGGTCAGATTGCGCACGATGCTCATCTGCCCCGTCGCGCAAAACGCGCAGCGGGCCGCGCAGCCCACTTGCGTCGACACGCACAGTGCCGTCCGCCCCGTGGCCACCCGCAGCACCACCGATTCGATGAGCAACCCCGCTGCCGTGCGAAACAGCAGCTTGCTCGCGCCGTCCAGTTGCGAGTCGTGCCGGCTAGCCAGCTCGAGCGCGCTCGTGGCCACCTCGGCGGCAAATAGCTCGCGCAATTCCTTGGGCAGGGCTTCAAGCGCCTGCCCGGCCGTCGTCTGAGCGCGATAGTAGGCTCGCCGCAGCGCTTTCACGTAGCGCGGTTCGAGCTTCTGCCGCCGCCGCCAGGCGTCGACCGCCGCAAAGTCGTGAATGCTGATCATCGCCCGGCACCCCGGCCGATCGAAAACTGTTTTACCCGCGCACTGGCGGCTTGCCGCGCGAGCGTTACTTGCCCGCCGCGCGGAGCGTGTAGATCAGGCCGCCGTCGGTCGTGTAGTAGGCTTCGCCCTGGTCGTCCTCGCCAAACGACATGATCGGGCTGACGTTGCCGCGGATCGTCAGGTTGGCCACCACCTTGCGCGCCGCTTCGTCGTACTTCAGCGCCCAAACCTTGCCCGTCACGTAGTCGGCATACAGGTAGCAGCCGTCGAGCTCGGGCAACTGCTTGCCGCGATAGACGAATCCGCCGGTGATCGACTTGCCGACGTCGTGGTGATACTCCCAGATCGGCTCGACCAGGTCGGCCCGCGGCTCGGCGCCCTTGTCGCCAAAGCGGTGTACGCCTTCGCGCAGCCGCCAGCCGTAGTTGCCGCCTTTGGTAATCAGGTCGATCTCTTCCCAGATGTCTTGGCCCACGTCGGCGCACCACAGCGTGCCCGTGGCCCGGTCGAAGGCGATCCGCCAGGGATTGCGCAGCCCATAGGCCCAAATCTCGCCGCGCTTGTCCGCCTGGCCGACAAACGGATTGTCCTTGGGAATGGCGTACTTCTTGCCCGCCTCGGCATGGTCGACGTCGATCCGCAAGATCTTACCCAGCAGCGTGCCCAGGTTCTGGCCGTTGCCGTGCGGGTCGTCGCGCAGTCCGCCATCGCCGATGGCGATGTACAAGTAGCCGTCGGGGCCGAAGGCAATCGTGCCTCCCTTGTGATTCCAGTAGGGATGCTCGACTTCGAGCAACCGCTCCTCGGAGTTGGGGTCGGCCTTGTTCGGATCGTCTTTCGACACCCGGAACCGCGAAACGGCAATCGTGTTCGGCTTCAAACCCTGCGGCGTGTAATAGATGAAGAACTGCCCGTTCTCGCGATACTTCGGATGAAAGGCCAGGCCCAGCAGTCCCTTTTCGTTTTCCTTATCCTCGTACACCACGCGCGAGGTGATGTCGAGAAACTCGGCCGGCTCCTCCACGTTCTTGTCGTTGCCCAGCAAGTAGACCTTGCCCAGCTGCGTGGGCACGAACAGCCGGTTCGTGCCGTCCCCCGCGCCGGTCAGCAGCACTGCCCGGTTGAGCCGCAAGTTCGGATAGGCCAGCGCCACTTCCACGTTGCTCGGCGTTTCCGCCACGGTTTGCCAGGGGCTGGGGTCCTTGACCGCGCCGGCCGCCAGAGCAAACAGCTGGTCGATCTTGATCTCACGCTTGTTGCCCGAGTCGTCTCCCACTTGCCGGATGACGATCAGGTCCATGCTCGGCACGATCAGCATGTCGTTGTTGAATTTGCCCATCGCCGCGTAGGCGTCCTTGGGCACACCAGGCCAGGCACCCGTGCTATTGTTCCACCACAAGTAGCCATACCGCGGGTTCAAATCCTGATGCGCCCGCACGGCCTGCGTCACCCAGTCCGACGAAACGATGTTCTGGCCGCGCCATTGTCCCTTGTTCAAAAACAACAGGCCAAACCGCGCGAAGCTGCGGGCCGTGATGTGCAGCCCCGAGTACGAGATCGGCATGCCGCTACGGTCTTCCCACGACCAATCGTCGCGCGGAATGCCGATCTTGTCGAACACGTGCTCGCCGAGGAACTGATCGATCTGCTGACCCGTGGCTTTGTGAAATACGGGGCTGAGGAGCGCCAGGCCCGTGTTGTTGTATTCCCACTTGCTGCCGGGCGCGGCCACCATCGGCAGCTCGTTGAGCACGTAGCTGAACAAGTCGCTCCGCTCGAGCTGCGAGTTATCGCTCTTGGTGCCGCTGGTCATACTCAGCAGTTGCTCGACCGTGATCTCGCGCTTCTCGGCCGGCTCGGCGTCGGGAAAGTAATCGCCCACCTTGCTGTCAAGCTTAAACTTGCCCTGGGCGATGGCGACGCCGGCGGCCGTGCTCGAAAACGACTTGCTGCTCGAGTAGACGATGTACTTCGACTTGGGCGTAGCGCCGTCGAAATACCACTCGCCCACGATCCGCCCGTGTCGCACGACCATTCCCGTTTTGCTGCCGTTGTCCTTGAGCCAGGCGCCAATCTTGGCGACGCCCTCGGCCGACATCGACTGGTTTTCCGGCTGGTCGACTTGCCAGTCGGCCTCGGGAAAGGCGGTTTGAGCCGACGCCGCCAGGGGCGCCAGCGCCAGCACGAACCACAACAACAGACGACCAGCGGCAACAAGCGGCATCGGCAGGGCACCTCGCAAAGTTCAGATCGATCGACAGCAGCCACGAGGGGCCCACCGGCCCCCAAAATTCAGCCGCCATGATACGTAGCCGCCCGGCCCGGGGCAAACGCTGGGGGTGGATGTGCCGCCGGCAGAATTGGCCCAATATCGTGGGCCTCTCGCGCGCAAGTCGTCAGCGCACTTCAAACTCGACCACCACCAGCCGATGGTCCGAGTGCCGCGTTTTCGCCGACCACACGTTCGTCGGACTCACCAGGCCTCGCACCAGACCTGGTCGAACCGTTGCATTGGCCACTGGTTCAATACAGTTCCGCCCCAGCCTCGGCCGGCGGTCGCAAACGCATCGCGCAATGCGCCCCGCCACGACCGCAGGGCGCCGCTACCGGCCGGCTCGTTGCAGTCTCCACCCACGATCGTGCCGCTCGTGACCATGGTCGAACCCAACACGGCCTCGACCTGGGCGGCCTCGGTCGCGTGGCGCCGGCGAACCGCCATGTGCTCGGCCCAGCAACTCGGCGCCCAGAGATCGTAGCGCACCACCGGCGGCGACAACCGCAGGCTGATCACCTCGAGCGTCAGTTCGTCGTTCGGCTTCCAGATCGCGTTGAGGAAATTCGCGGTGGGCGGTTCGCTCAAGTGCAGCGTTCCCCGCGCAATGATCGCGCAGTCCGACGACCATAGCCATGCGGCATCGCTGCCGAACGCGGCCCGGGCTTCAGCCGCCAAGGCCGCCTCGTTGGGCGATTCTTGCACCAGCACGATATCCGGGTGAAGTGCTAGCGCCTCGCGCAACGCCGCGCGTGAGCCCGTGTCGCAATTGATCGTCACCAACCGCCAGGGCGGTGCGGTCGCGCTTCGCCTGCCGAGTAACGCGTCGCCGATCGACCGCGCGAGACTCTGCGTTTGCTCGACCTCGGCGGCCGCGAAAACCACGATCGTCAGGACGGCGACCGCTTGCTCCCAACGTGCCGCGGCCCGGTAACCCCACGCGGACAGAAAAACCCCCGCCGACAGCCAGCACCAGGGCGGAATTGCCGTGATCGCGCCCAGAGCGTCCGGCTGGGAGTGGGCCAAGACGCCGGTTACCGCAAGCAAGTAAACGGCCAGCCACAATAGCGATCGCCTGCCAACGCGTCGCCAATTGTCCCTGCGGCCACCAGCAGCAGATATGTCGTGCGTCTCGACCACATATCTACTATACTCTTATGGCAGGGTCGGCTGTTATCGTTCGACTTGCGCCTCCCGCAGTAACAACATTGTGCTGTAGCAGGAATCGCCGCGATGTCCCAGCTTCGAGCGAGTGGTGCAAGGCGGTACGGCTTCGCACTGTTTTCGTGCTTCAATTTGCTGCTGGGCACGCAAATGGTCATGTGGCTGGCGTTGCTGCCCAAGCCCCCCGAAACCCCGCCCGGCTGGAACCGCAGCCTGGTCACGGCCAAGGGCGAGTTCTGGCGGGCACGCTGGCGCTTGGCGCGCGACGCGTAGCCGACTGATCCGACAGTGACTTCGACGCAGTTCGAACGCCTTATCCAGAGGGCGCAGCGTTGCACAATACGTTGAAGAATGGCACGGCCAACTGCGAATTCATCCCGGACGGTTACGGCCGCGCCCGACGGGCCGTCGAGAACGCGGTGCGGCAACAAGTCGTCGCCGAGTTCGCTGGTCGGCCGCAACCAGCCACGCTGTGGGGCCGCATTCAGGCCTGGCGCGCCATCGAGCGTGAAGTGCATCGGCGCATTGGCAAGCTCGCGCCCCCCGCGGCCCACTACTAACCGCCAGCCTGCCACCTGAACGGTCGCTGGGCCACTAGCGGCGCGCCGCCTGAGTGTTCTTGAGAAACTCGAACAGTTCGGCTGTCGGCACATCGCCGGCATCGCCCAGCTCGCGGTTGATCGTGGCGTGGGTCTTGCCCTCGGCCGCCACCACCCGGGCCGGCGAACCCGCGGCGTTCAACTTCCGCGCCAGCTGGTTGGATTGCAGTTTGCTGTCGATGCGCCCGGCGACGTGCAGAATCAGAAACGGCGGAATGCCTTGGCCGCTTTTGACGTGCGTGATCGGCGAGGCGTCTTGCTGCTTGGCCGGGTCGTCGCCAAACACGCCTAGATACATTTCCTTCATCCGCGGAAAAACCATTGTCAAAATCTGCATGATAATAGT
>CAZPED010000073.1:0-10177 GCA_964585335.1 uncultured Planctomycetaceae bacterium
CAGGGCGCTTGTTCAGCAGTTCCAATGCCACCGAGTCCCCATAGCTGTAATCCGTCAGGCCGGTGCGACTGCTGATTGGCGGAAATGCCACAATGTATGTCGAGTGGGTCGCTCGACAGCATTGGGATTAGTTGGCAATGGCCTGGCCGCCGTTGCCCTGCGCCGCAATCGCAACTAGCCGTGTTGCGAATTCACCGCGAGCTCTGCCGGGCAATCGAGCCGGTTTGCTGATTCGCACGTGCGCAATGGTGCGGCCGACTAAAGCCGCGCCGTGTCGAGAGAAAAATCGTCATTCAAGCGATTCGCTTTCGAACTTGCGCCATCGGCCCATGTCGGGCGAGACTCTGGCTGCCGCCCGGGGTTTGACAGGGTGTGCGATTCTGGTTCTGTTGAGAGCCGCTCGGTAACTAATGACCGGCGAGAGCAGAACCTCGACCCTCGAATGAAACTTGCGGGAGTGCAAGAGCGATGGCCCGTTATCTCGTTGGCACGTTGACGGCATGCTGGATTTTAATGGCCGCCACTTTTGCGGCCACGCCCGAGGGCAGTTGGCCGACGTTTCGCGGCCCGCAACGGACAGCGGTGGCCCCCGACACGAATCTGTTGAGCAGCTGGCCCAAGGAAGGCCCCAAGCTGATTTGGAACTCGCCGGGCGCCGGCAAGGGCTATTCGAGCCTGGCGATCGTGGGCCAGCGGATCTACACGCTGGGCGATGCCCCCTCGACCGCCGAGGACGAGGACGAATACTTGCTGTGCTTCGATCGGGCCGACGGCAAGCAGTTGTGGAAGGCCAAGCTGGGACCGGCCTGGAACGAAGGCAAGCCCACCTGGCAAAGCACCCGCAGCACCCCCACGGTCGATGGCGACCGCGTTTACGTGCTCACGCCGCACGGCGACCTCGTTTGCGTCGAGACCACGGGCAAGGAACTCTGGCGCAAAAACATGGCCAAGGACCTGGGCGGCAAAAAAGCCGATGGCTGGGGCTATAGCGAATCGGTGCTGATCGACGGCGACAAGCTGATCTGCACGCCGGGCGGCGAAGAGCAAACTATGGTGGCCCTCAACAAGCGAACCGGCGAACTGCTCTGGGCAGCACCGCGGCCTGAAAACCGCGGCGCCGGGCACGCTTCGGTCGTGATCTCGACGATCGGCGGCACACGCGTTTACGTGCAAACCACGGGCAGCGGCGCCATGGGCGTTCGCGCCAGCGACGGCAAACCGCTGTGGACCTACGACATCGAACAAACCACGGCCGTGGCTCCCACGCCCATCGTGCGCGACGACCTGGTCTTTTTCTCCGCGGGCTACGGGCGCGGCGGCGCACTGCTGCGCCAAAAGCCCGGCAGCGATGGCGAAGTGACCGTCGAAGAGGTCTACCCGCTGAACAAAGAACTGGCCAACAAACACGGCGGTATCGTGCTGGTGGGCGACTACTTGTATGGCGACTCGGACGATCGCGGCATTCCGTTTTGCGCCGAGTTGCTCACGGGCGATATCAAATGGAAGTCGCGCGGGTCGGGGCGCAATTCGGCCTGTGTGGCGGCCGCCGACGGCCATATCTATATTCGTTATGCCGATGGCACGATGACGCTCGTCAAAGCCTCGCCCGAGGCCATGGAAGAAGTGGGCAGTTTCCAAGTGCCCGGCAGCGGGGATCGGCCCAGTTGGGCTCATCCAGTGATCCTCGACGGCAAGTTGTACTTGCGCGAGGGTGACTCGATCTTGTGTTACGACTTGCGCTCGTAGCTCGGTGGCGGCGCCGAGCTCATGTCCGGGCGCCGGTTGCCAAAGCCCGGCCGAGCGGGCAGTCGGCCGCGGCGGCCTGGCCGCGCCGGTAGCGCTCGAGCAGTTCCTTGGAGCGCGCCGCCAACATGCGGCGGACTTCGCGGCGCTTGCCTTTGACGCGCGGAATGACCATCGAGTCGTAAGCCGTCGTCTGATGCCGCAACCAGGCGATCACGGCCGCCTCGGCACGCCGCTCGATGGGAATCCGCTGCGTGCGGGCCACCGTGCCGCTGCCAACCGGCGTGGCGTGCGCGGCGACGGCCGCGGCCAGCCGCGCCGCCAGCTGTCCGTGTCGCTCGTGAAACGCCAGAAACGACGTCACCGCGGAGGTGAAGTCTTCGACATAGTCAGCCTGGGCCTCGGCGCGGCGGCGGCGGCCCGATTCTTGGCGCTTGGCGTACGAGGCGGTTGACCGCTCGGTCGCCAGCTGGCTGCGGATGGTCTCGATCGTGGCCGAGGGAGCCCAGACGCCCAGCGAAAACGTTCGCCGGCCCTGTTTCTGCTGCACGACCCAGTGGGGTCCGGCGGCCTTGACGCGGCGCGTCAGCGCCGCGTCGCCCGGTTCGAGCAGCTTCCAGCCGGCCGGTGGCGTGAGCACCTGGCCACCAGCGTCGCGCACCGTGCCCGGCCTCGGTCCAGGCGAGTAACTGCAGGGGCTGGGCCCGACGGTCATGGACAATCTCCAAAGTGTACTGCCAGCCACACGGTGGGTTCCTCGGGCGCGGTCCACTCCACGCGGTGCCGCTGATGCGCCAGCAGGGTCAGATAGTCGCCGGGCCGCAGCTCGATCTCGCCGAGTTGCCCCTCGACCCTGAGCCGGGCGGCCCCTCGCAAGACGATGACCAGCTCGTCGCGGTCCTGGTCGAACCAGAACCCTGGCGGCGAGGCATGGCCATGCGAGACGATGCGCTCGACGCGCACGCAGCTCGACTCGGCCAGAATATCGAACAACTCGTCCGGCAAATCGCGCGGGACAGCGGCAAACAAATTGGGCACTGCGAAACTCATGGGGGCTCGTGGCCGCCAATATGCCAAGAGACCGCCGCCATGAAAAGGCGGTTCATTGGGCCATCACCCCTCGACCGAGTAGCCATCCCCGGGGCAATCCGCAGTGGAGCGGGCTAACCCTCGCTGGCCGGTTGCGCCACTTCATCGCCGGCGATCGTCATCAGCGCTTTGAGTCGGGCCAGGTCGATCGTGTCGCTCACCAGTTCGACATGGCCATCGCAGTACAAAAAGAAGACGCCGCCAGGGTGAGGCGAGCTGAACTGAAAGCGCTGCTCGCAGTGATTGTTGCAGTCGGTGTACGGTGGGTTGAGCCCGGGCCCGGCACAGAGGCTATTGCAAGACCACCAGCGCGAGACGCCGCGGCTGAAGGCCGCGCCGCCGCCACCGCCGCCCCCCGTGGTGCCGGCCGCCGAGCCGCGCGCCCAGCCCAGGTTGTGGTAGTACAGTTCACCCACCAGGAAAGTTTTCGACAGTCCGTCGGTGATCTTCTTGAACCGTACCCGCGAGGCCGGATACATCGCGCCGCCGTTGGCGACCGGTTCCACGCCGCTCGAAGCGGCATAGTCGCCTTTGGCGTAGTGGCCGTCCCCCTCGTACTGGGAGTCATCGGAGCTGGGGCACGAGTAAATCGGTAGCGGCCGAGAGACCACGGGCGTATTGACCGCGGCGTTCTGGCCTGCCGCGAAGTCGTATTGCGCGTAGAGCGGCTGTTCCTCGAGGTACGGCAGGATGAACACGGCCCAACTATGCAGTTGAGTGCTGCCACCCCAACTGTCGCTGACGGCCGCTGGCAATCGGCCGCAGGCGTCGTGGTACGAAGTGAGCGCCACGCCGATCTGCCGCAAATTATTGGTGCAACTCGTCCGGCGGGCCGCCTCACGCGCGGCTTGGATGGCGGGCAACAGCAACGCCACCAGTGCGCCAATGATGGCAATCACCACCAGTAGCTCGACGAGGGAAAATCCCCGCCCGCGCAACCGGCCAAAGCGACCCTGGGCGAATGCCCGCGAACGATCAAGAACGGGCCGGGCTGCCATGTGTCGAGACTCGCGGCCGACAGTTGCTTCACCTTGCCGGGCATCCGTGCCCACGCTGCTAAAAGAGGTATCTAGCTGCGCCGGCCCCGGCGGCCAGTCAATCGCCAGAATCCGCTGGCGGCCGTGGCGACCAACGCCAGCACGATTGACGACGGCTCGGGCACGACCACGTAGGAGACGATCAGCTGCGGAAAGTAGCCGTCGAGGTTCGGAATCGTGGGCACCGGATTGTAATTGCGAGAAAAGAATCCGCGGAAAGTCTGAGCGGCCGTTTCGTTGGCGTTGATCAGCATCCAGCCGTTGTTGCTTGCGGGGTTGGACAGCCAACCTTGTACGTCCGCCACCAGCTGCGGCGTCGATAGCCACAAGCTGACGTCGTTGACCGCGTTGCCTTGTACGAGGCTGGCGCTGGCGCCAGCCAGGTAATCGACTCCTGCCTGCCCGCCAGGCTGCGACCACAGCACCGGGCTCGAGGCGTCAAAGAACCGGGCATTCCAGGTGGCGTCGCCCGTCAAGGCTGGGCTGCCCTGGCCGATGCCGCCCAGGCTCGATGACGTCGATGCGCCCGTGTTGGCCTCACCCCAGCTGACCAGCAGTTTGTGCAGCTCGATGGTTGGGCTAGTGGACCCGCCGCCGCCGCTACCGCCCCCTGAGCCGGCAATCTGGCCGATGACCAGCCGCAATTGCACGTCGGTGATCGTGGCGTCGCTGGGAATCGACGAAGTGTCGAACGAGACCATGCCGCGGCGAATCGAAGGCTGCGAATTGGTACCGGCGAAAAAACCCGGCGCGCCACCGGCGCCGTTGTTCGGGTTGTTCTGAAAGATCATGGTGTCGTGCGAGGCGCCCAGCTGCACGGTGGTAGCGCGGGCAATACTGGCCGCCGATAGCAGCCAGCTGGCACAGGCGACAAGCAGCATGGGACGGATGAGACGGTAAGGCATGGTTGGTTCTCGTGGTGATGGAAACGGTGGCGAGAGCTCGGGTGATCGTTATGTTTGTTTGTATATAGCGAGTCCTCAAGCTACCGATTTGGGTGGACCTGTCAAGCAATTGGTGCCTTTTGGGGGCGGCAAATCCTTGCCAGATCGGCCCTGCCGGCTCATCATGTCGAGCATGACATCGCCGGCCGACGCTCCTGGCAGCCCGTCCACCGCCGATCGAGCCCGCTGGTCGGCCGATTGGGAAGTGGCCGTGCGCGTGTGGATCGAGCGGCAAGGTAAGACCTTACTGGGCGAGGGGTTGGCCGATCTGCTGGGCGCGATTGAGCAGACCCGGAGCATCAGTGCCGCGGCCCGCCAGATCGGCATTTCCTATCGGCATGCCTGGCTGTTGGTGCAGGGGGGCAACGAGGCCGCCGGCGAACCGCTGGTCGCGGCGGCCGTCGGTGGCGTGAAAGGGGGCGGCGCCCAGCTGACGCCGCGCGGCAAGCTGTCGCTGGAAATCTACAGCCAATTGCGCGAGCAGGTCGGCCAGGCCGCGGCCGGACTGCTGCAAAAAACGCTCAGCCCGCCGGTCGACTCGACCGCCGCCGTGCACCTGGCCGCCGCCATCAGCTTGCAAGAGGCCCTCGGCCAGTTGCTCACCGAGTATGCCTTGCGTCAACCCGCGGTGCGCGTCCGCGCCGTTTACGGGGCATCGAACGAACTGGCCGACCACGTGCTGGCCGGAGCCCCTTGCGATTTGTTCGTCTCGGCCGACCCGGTCCACCTCGATCGCTTGTCCGCCGAGCACCGGCTGCGTCCTCGGTCGCGGCGGGTGGTCGCCGCAAACAGCCTGGCCGTGATCGGTCGCGACGGCTTGCGAAAGATTGCCAAACCCGCCGACGTGTTGTCGTTCAAGCACCTGGTGCTGGCCGATCCGGCCTCGCCCGTCGGCAAATGCTCGCGGGCTTATTTGCAGCGGCTAGGCATCTACGACCAGGTGCTGGCCAAGGCAGTGCTCGTCGACAACTCGCGGGCCATCTTGGCTGCCATTCGCTCGGGGCGCGCCGAGGCCGGCCTGGCCTTTGCCAGCGACGCCGCCAAGGCAGTCGATTGTCGGCTGCTATGCGCTATCGATCCGGCCGAAGCGGGGCTGGCATACTCGGCGGCCGTCTGCCGCGGCCCACGCGAGCAGGACGCTCTGGCCCTGCTCGAATTCTTCAGTCAACCGGTGGCCCAGCGCTGCTTTCGCCGCACCGGACTGGCCGCCCCTCAGTAGGCTCTTGCCCATTTTCAGGTTCAGGAGGTCGAAGCGATGAAAATCAGCGCCCGCAACGTGCTCAAAGGCACGGTCAAGTCGATCACCCCCGGGGCGGTGAACTCCGAGGTTGTAATCGAGCTGCCCGGTGGCCAGCAGATCGTGTCGGTGATCACCAAGGAATCGACGTCCAACTTGCAGCTCCAGGTGGGCAAGCCGGTGTACGCGATCGTCAAGGCTTCGAGCGTGATGTTGGCCGTGGATTGAGACGGGCGAGCTGTGGCCGGACCAGGTCGAAGTTGGTTAGTGGCGACCCCGGTGGCGACGATTCGGCTGCGCTCAGCGAATCCGCAAACCCCTCTTGAAAGCGGTATGATAATACACTAGGGTGGCATCCTTCAAGGCGGCGTCGTTCCCGCGGCTTTTGCCGGCCCGGGCGACTTCGTCGCGTTCGAATCGACCTGATTGCTCACCCCGACGAGAGCGTTTTGGTCATGATGCCCGCGATTGCCGCTCCGCCAGCGGGCCCGCTCCGCCGCCGCATGTTTTCGCTTCATGGGATTCGGGATGCCGGCCATTGGCAGTCGGATATCTCGCATGTTTTCAGGGCGGAGTTCGAGCACATACCGCTGCGCTACCGCGAGTATCACCTGGGTGGCGCGCTGAAGATGTTCCTCTGGCCCTGGTCGCTGGTCGCGGCCGCCCTGGCGATCTTTCTGGCCACCGACTTCCACCCGGCTGAAGCGGTGGGACTGGTCCTGGTGCTCAGCTGTCTGCTGGTAGTGCAACACGAGGTGGACTGGGCCGGCACGAATCCCTGGCTGCTCGTGCCAATGGGACTGGGAATGCTGGGCGTGCTGGCGTACCTGTCAGACGGCGTCTACCGGGTCGACGGGTTGTGGCTGCTGCTGGCCTCGCTGGTGTTGTTTCAGGAACTGCGCGAAGTGCATGGCGATGACGGGCCCCGCTTCGACAGCTGGCCGGTGCTGGCCGCGGCGATCGTCGCACTGGGGCTGCCGGCCCGTTACCTGGGCGCCTGGTACGTCGTGCTCTATGGCGTGAGCTGCCTGCTGGTGGCTTATTTCGAAGCGGCGCGGCGTCGCAATTTCGCTCTTCGCAAAGTGGCCGCCAACTTGCGCAACCAGCTGCGGCCGGGCGAGACCGTGCATTGGGCAGCGCACAGCTTTGGCACTTATTTGACCAGCCGCTTGCTCACCGATTCGACCGGCACAGTGCAGTTTCAGCATATGGTGCTCTTCGGCGGACTCGTGCCCGAGGACTTCAATTGGCAACTGGCACTGCTGGGCAGCAGCCAGCAGCGTGCCCTGGTCAGCCAGGTGCGCAACGAGTATGGCACGCGCGACTGGGTGGTTCCCTTGGCCACGCTGTTGCGGCGTTGGGGCCGGCGCAACGGCTACGGCCGTAGCGGCGTCGACGGGTTTTTCGCGGGCGCCTTGGTGCACAAAATTCCGAGCGCGTTTGGCGGTTGCGGCACGTGTCCGACGCCTGGCGTCGACCCGGCGTTGCACGACGTGAACATACTCGACTACGAACACGGCACCTATCTGCATCCGCTGCACTTCCGGCAGTTGTGGCTGCCGTTCTACTGGAACTATGTACCCAACGACTACGAAGGCTTTCTGCGCCTCTGCTACACCGTGGTCGAACTCCAAAACGATCGTCTCCTGCTGGGAGCCTCGCTACGCACTTTGCTGGATTCGCCCTGGGTGTGGAGCCCCCGACACCAGCCGGTGACGTTCAGGCGATGCCTCGAGTTGCTGCTGCGCGCCAGGCTGCGCCGGACTCCATCGGCTGCTCAGCTGGAAGGCGCGCTATTGCGAGTCTGCCAGCTGGTCGTCACAGCGATTCAAGAGCTCGATCGCGGCGACGACGCTGATCCAGCCGTGCTGCGCAATCTCCGGCCAACGCGGGCCGTAATGACAGCGCTTCGGTAAAGAGGAGCGCTAGACTTGCATGCCAAGCGACTTTCTCGAACAACTGAAGCGAAACCCGGCCGACGACAAGGCCTGGGCCGAGCTGTACGCGCTGTTGCGACCGTGGGTCTTTACGGTCTGCTATCGCTGGGTTGGACGGTTCGCCGATGCGGAGGACGCGACTCAACAAACCTTTATGCACCTGGCGTCTCATTGGCACAAACTGCGTTTCGATGACCTGCTTGAACTAAATGCCTACCTGAAACGCACGGCCATCAGCCGCTCGGTCGATTTGCTCCGCATTCGCAATCGAACGCAGTCAACGGCGTTGCCACTCGAGGCCGCCGAACCGGCGGCCGCCGACGCTCTGCCGCAACCTCCACGGTCGGCCGATGAGCTGCGCGACTTGGCCGGTGTTTCGCGCGAACAATGGCGGCAACTCTCGGACCGGCAGATACAGGTCCTTTGGCTGAGCTATCAAGGCTATCCGCACCAGGAGATCGCAAAACGCCTGGAGGTCTCCCCTCGAACGGTTCGTCGCGACCTCGGTGAGCTGCGACAATTGCTCCAGGGATTTAGGGGTGAAAATGCGTAACTCGTTATTTTGCAGCGCCTTGCGTCTCGTTTTCTGTTTTTCTTTGGCCGCTTTGGGGCTGGGCGACCGTTTGTTCTGGTGAAGTAAATGATCCCGGGCTTGATCTTTTGGGGCTCGGGATTTTTGCATTGCCTCGAAAATGTCGGTTCGGGACAGGCTATTTGAATTCTGTGTTCCGACGTGAGGAGCAGCGCTATGGCCCGCAAGAGTTGGCTTTCCGCCAGTCACATCAAGCCGTTCCGGATCGAGGAGCTGCAAGAGCGCGCCAAGTCCCTATCGGCCGAAACGTATCGTGCTCTGACGAACCTCGCGGAGCTCTACGCATTTGGTTCGGCTTTCATGGACCGTCTGGAGTTGCGAGCGCAACAAGCCGGACAGAGCCTTGAGGCCTTTCTGGAGAGCGAGCGGATGCGACTACGGCAAAAGGCTGCCGAAATGCCGGAGTCGGAGTATTGCCTGGAGCCCGAGGAGTTCGTGGAGCTTGCCGCCGGAACTTTGAGCCGCCAGCGCCAAGCACACTTCGACGAATGCGCCATGTGTCGCGCGCTCTACGAATGTGCTCTGCCCAAGCAACAGGCGCCCGAAGAATCGGTTGCCCGGCAGCTGGCCGCCAAGGCCGCCGCTTCTCGCGAGCTTGAACCGGCTTAGACTGCCAACAGGGCATCACAGAACGCGGAGCGTTGCATGGCTCACTGTCGCCGGAGGTTATTCGTGACTGCCGGGGCAAGAGTTTCGCGATCTGGGCACGCGCGAGATTTCCGGCAAGCATGCGCGCGGCTACTTCGCCACTTTCGAAAGCGGCGACCCGCCTCGTGCCCCTGACCGGCACGTTTGGGTCGATCCGGCGACCGACCTGCCGCTGGAGATCAGCTTCACTGTCGACGACGCGAAAGAGCCGCGCACAAAGATTGTGCTGACGGTCAGTGGCTTCCGTTGGGATATTCCCCTCGATCCGACACTGTTTGACGCCACTGTGCCCGAAGGACACGGCGAGATGTCGAGTGTACAGGAGAGTGTCAAGCAGTCATCGCTGGCACTGGCCCCGTGGGTGCGCGATTGGCTTTGGCCGGCCGAGCCCGAGTGGTTAGCCGGGAAACGGCAGCCCACTCACTCTACTTCTGGCGCTCCGAGAGAGTCCAATTCGACTTGGCGACTTTGTATAGAAAGCGCAGGCTGGCAGAGAGGAGCAACGTGCCAAGGGTGAAGTCGATGGTCACGCCAAGTTTGGGACGGAGTGCCCCGTGGACGAAGTCACGCAATTGTCCGTAAGCGAATAACCCGTAGAACGCGGCGTTACAAAGTAAGAACAATCCAGCCAAGATCCACAGCCCTCTTTCGCTTCGCCAGTGGAGGAACGAACCGCCCATCGCGCCCAGATAGATCAGAAAAGTTCCGGTGATCACGCCGGGCAAATCGAAGCAAGCAGCTGTAAGGGCGACCAGGAACCCTACCACGACCAATTCCCCCGAGCAGCGCACGACACTCTCTGGCTCACCGCGCAGTATCGAACCCATGCCCCATGCTCGCCGCTGGCAATCGCATTTGCAGGGGCGATTTCAGGAACAAAAGCCCCAAGTCATAAGAAAGTACCGAAGGTGGGACTTGAACCCACACGCCCTTGCGGGCACTGGATTTTG
>CAZPED010000074.1:0-10175 GCA_964585335.1 uncultured Planctomycetaceae bacterium
CGGCTCGGTGCATAACACCTTCTTGCTCGATCACGTGCAAAAGACGGTGCTCGAAGGGCCACTGACGGTCATGCCCAAGCCGTTCTGGTTCCCCACGCACCGCAAGCCCGAGCCGATCGCCTGGAAAGTGCTCGACCTCTACGTGCGGCCTTCGGCGTGGAAGCTGCCGGGCCTGCTGCTGGCTGCCCTGGCTGGATAGCCGCTGGGCGGTTAGGCGATCAGAAAGCCGCCCCGGGCGAGCCGCTCGAGGGCCTCGGGCACGACGCTGCTGAGCACCTCGCGAGCCTGGTCGGCGTTTTGTACCAGCTGCTGATGCTGGAACACGACGAAACGTCCTTGCTGGGCAGCCGCGCACAGGGCATCGACGATTGCCGCCCGATCGCGCTGGCCGTCGAGCAATTCGAGCACGTTCCGATCGATGGGGTCGAGGCGGACGGCTTCGTGCCGGCGGTTGGTCACGATGTCTCCCAGCGTTGCCTGGTGGCGGGCCAGGCGGCCGGCCAGCGGACGCTCGCTGGCCTGCGTGACATACGATTGCGGCCGGCAATGCGCTTGAATGGCTCCGCCGTAGCACGATTGCCGCAGACTATCGCGCAAGCGCTGTTGGTCGGCGTCGGTGACGGCGGTGCTAGGACTGGCCTCGCTGGTTTGCTCGACCGCCGCGTTGACGAGCTCTTCCCAGGGAACGAACCGCGGCCAGGACTCGCCCAAGTTGGCAAGCGCATGCCTGATGATCGGCACGCTCGTGCTGATTCGCAAACCGCTGGTGCCGAGAAACCGCGTGACTTCCTCGCCGGCCTCGCTCGCCAAAACCTCGCCGGTAGCAGCGTCGCCGGTAGGGGCCTCGGGCCGCAGCGGGGCCTCGAGATATAGTTTCTCAAAGGTTCCCTCCGGCGGCTGCTCGGTCAGAGTCGCGTCGGCACGGCACAATACTGTTTGCCGGATACCGCGGTGCCGCACGATGTCGCGAAACTGCTCGCGTTCGACCGGGTCGGCTGTCAGCACGGCCAACTCGTGTTCCGCCTCGGGGCCGAGCCGGTCGCCAGCACGAATGTCCAGCACGCAGTCGCCGGCGACTTGCAAAGCGCGGCCGCGAGCGTGCGCCACGAACTGGCTGTAGTAAACCGGTTGATTGACCGCTTCCAGGTGATCGTGCAGCAGGTAGGCGTCCTTTTGCTGGAGCAGGTGTCCCACCTCGTGCCTGACCACTTTGCTGTAAGGCGATTCGTCGGTCAGCGTGGCTTCCAAAAAGCCGAGCAGGTTGCGGGCCATGCCAATCCGCTGCGCCGGCGTACTGGCCGTGCGACTGTCGTACAACATCGCGGCGCGGAGCAACTCGTGTACGTTCCAGCCGGGGTAGGTGTTGTAGCTGACAAAAGCCAGACCCTGGGGGGCCAGGCACTGCCCGATCAATTCGAGCAGTCGATCGCGCGTGGCGGCATCGACCCACGAGTAGACCGCATGCGCGATGATGTAGTCGAACTGCCCCAAGTCGCTCGGTAGTTGGGCCAGGTCTTGGCAGCGAAAGCTGACATTAGGCAGGCCGGCCTGCCCGGCTAGTTGCCGCGCGGCTTCAATCTGACGCTCGGAGTTGTCGATGCCCAGCAGGGTTGCCCCGGGGTAGCGTTCGGCGAGCGGTAGCAGGTTCTGGCCCGTGGCGCAGCCGAATTCGAGCACGCGGGCTTCGGCCGGGTCGGCCGGTTGCAAGCCGCGCAACAGGCCGATGGTCGCCAGCCGCTCTGGCTGCGAGGCGGCAATAGCCAGTCCCGGAAAGGGTACCGCGTCGTAACTCGTGGCCGGGGGTTGAGTCATGCCGTTGGGCCTTTGAAGTAGCTGGAATCGTAGTGGCGGCTCGAGCCGCTCTAGCCCACCAAGAGCGCCTCGGAGGCCAGCCGAGTCAGGCTTTGATCGAGCGCGTTTTTCAAAATACCCGAGACCGACTCGCCGCGGCTGGCCGGGATGCCATTGAGCAGGATCGAAAGCCGGCCCTCGTCGACGGCTTTGATCAGCGCGCTAAGCAGCGCCTCGCGATCGTGCTGGCCGTCGAGAAATGGCAGTGCGTTTTGCGTCACCTCGTCGAGCGTTAACGCCTGGTGGCGGCGATTGGTGACATTGGCCGTCAGCCGCGCCTGCAGGGCGGCCAGCCGCGAGGCACGCGGATACTGGCTAACCTCGGTGACGAAATCGTCGGGCGCGGCGTACAGATCGATCAGTCCCACGGCCAGACATTGCACAAGGTTATCGCCCAGGTTGCGGCGGTCTTCGGCCGAGATTCCCTGGCTCGGGTTACCTAATTGTTGGCTGGCCGCTTCGACAAGTTCGCCAAAGCCGATCGCCCTGGGCCAGCGGGCGCCGAGAACGAACAACGCGGCCTTGACCGCGGGCGACGGCGTGGTAATGACCGAATTACTGGCCGTGACGAACCGTTCGGGCTGGTTGGATCGCAAATCGCAAGCGACGCTCTCGGGGTGTATTTTGCCGGCCAGGTACAACCCTGCGAGGCTCTCGGCCGAGAGGAATCGTTTGATGGGGAAGCCTTGATGGCAAAGCAGTGTTTGCCGGAACGCGCGATTGCGAATCAGGTCCATGTGCTGCTCGATCGCGATCACCTCGCCCGAAATGGACAGCAATTGCTGCTCGACGGCGGGGCCGAAGTTCGCCCCGAACATCATGGCCGGCGTGGCTTCGCCGAGGTACTGCAAGCCGTGCGCGACGGCCCGATCGTTGAACTGGTGGAAGTAGAACGGATGGTTCTCGTCTTCCATGTATTCGTGGAACAGGTAGCCGTCTTCCTGTTGGAGCGCGACGTCAATATCGTGCTTCAGCAGTTCGGCGATCGGCGACGGCTCTTCGCCCAGGGCGTAGCTGAAAAACTCGAGCAGGTGCCGGGCCCGCTCGATTCGCTGTGCTGGCGGGGCGTCGGCCGGCGTGTGCTGGCAGGCAAGCTGGCGAATCACGCCACGGAAATGCCAGCCGGGGTACGTGTTGTAGCTGACGTAAGCGACGCCGGCCGGCGCCAGGCGTGCCTTGATGAGCGCGAGCAATTGGTCCTGCAGTTCCGGCGTGATCCAGGAGAAAACGCCGTGGCAGATGATGTAGTCGAACGGCCCCAGCGACGGATCCAATCCGGCGATGCTGGCCTGGCGCAGCGAGATGTTCGTGAGTCCCAGCGCGTCGATGGCGATCTGGCCCGCGGCCAGCTGGCTGCCGGCAATATCAATGCCGACGAACCGGCTGTCGGGGTGGCGCTCGGCCATGGGAATCAGGTTAGCGCCGGTGCCGCAGCCAACTTCCAGCACGCGGCAGCGTTCGACCGGCGCCGGGTTGAGTCCAAACAGCCGAGCCACGCCCGCCAATCGATCGGGGTGCGATTGTTGCAGCGGCTGAGTCGGAAAGGGAATCTCGTCGTAGCTCGTCGTGCTGGCCGCCTGGGTCGACATCGTAAGCTCTGAGAAATAAGTTGGTTGCCGAGCCGCTGCTAACGGTGAGCAAAACCGGCGCGTCGCTGGGCGCTATATGCCTGCAGCGCGTCTTCGATGATCGGGAACGTCGCCTTCGAAGGCTGGAACTCGTCGACCTCCACGGCCTTTTGCTCCAGCGTCTTGTAGTCCTGGAAAAAACGACGCAGCATGGCCAGCCGATGGCTCGGCAATTCGCTGCAATCTTCCATGCGCTGATACTCGGGGTCGTCGAGCGCGACCGCCAGAATCTTATGATCGCGCTTGCCGCTGTCGACCATCGTCATCAGGCCGATGGCCCGGGCGCGCAGCAGCGTCAACGGAGCGACCGGTTCCTGGCACAGCACGAGCACGTCGAGCGGGTCGTCGTCTTCGGCCAACGTTTGCGGAATGAAGCCGTAGTTGGCCGGATAGTACACGGCCGAGTACAGCACGCGGTCGACGCGCAGCAGGCCGGTCTTTTTGTCGAGCTCGTACTTGACGCTCGAGCCCATGGGAATTTCGATCACCGCGGTAAAGTCGCGCGGCAGCCCGTCGCCGGGCGACACGTCGTGCCAAGGATGAACCATTACACCTCAACCTCTTTCGTCCAGTGCGCTGCCGCCCTGACAGTGGCCGGCCAGCAGTCGCTTCAGCCCGCGCGATCGCCTGGCTTTTTAAAGGGGCCAGCGGTCGCCGGCAGCCGGGTTCGAGGAATTGCTCACCCTGGTCTGGTGGCAAACGAGGCCGCGAGCGGCCGGCGTGCAAGCGTCGTAAGCTGAAGATTACCAAAGCCTACCGCATTCCGGGCGGGGTTCAACCGCTGTTTGCCGGGCGCGGAAGATCCTAACCTGCCGATTGCACGGACAAAGCGGCCGGGGGGAACACAAACTGGCCTTTACGCTAACCGGGGGCGTCGGCAAAATACCCGCCCGCAACGCCGTTGCCGGGCGTGCATGGAAGTACGCCGGATGCCGTTCTCGTCGCGCAAGGAGTGCCGCAGATCATGCGATTCTCTCGGTTGATTGCCTCGGCCGTGGTGGCCTTCGTGGGAGTTCGGGCGGCCATGCCGCTGGCGGCCCAGCAGCGCCCCGCGGGCCCGCCCGCTTCGCGTCCGCCCGTCATGCTGGTCGACATCAATTCGGTGATGATGAATTCGGCCCGGCTGAAGCAGCAAATGGAGGGGCTGAAAAAGGAATACGAAGGGAAGGCCGAAGAGCTGAAAAAGGAAGGCGAACGCGGTAACCGCATGACTGAGGAAGCTCGCAAGTTGCCGGCCGGCAGCCCCGAGCGCAAAGAGGCCGAACAGAAAGTGCTCAAAGCCCGGGCCGACTTCGAGATTCGCGGCAAGAAGGTCAACGACGAGACTCGCGAGAAAGAACTGAAGATCGTCTATTCGACGATGCGTGAACTGAAGGACGAACTGGCGCGTTACGGCCAGGCGACCGGCGTGCCGTTGATTTTGCGGTACGACAACTCGCCGCCAGACTTGGACAATGGCCGGGCCATTCTGGCCGAGATTCAAAAGCCGATCGTCTATCAGCGCAGCGCGGAAATCACTCCGGCCATTCTCGAAGCCATGAATCGCCGCACTGGCACCGCCACGGCTGGCCGGCCCTCGGCCCAGACGCCCGGACGCGGCACGCAGCGGTAAGCCGCGCTAACGCGATAGCACGCCAAGCAAGGGCGCTCCGCCGGAGCGTCCTTTTTTCGTGCGCGTGGAGAAACGATGGGCCGGGCGACGTCAGGCCGGCGGCCGCTCGAGCTGCTTTTGCCAGCTTTCGAGCCATTGCAGCGCGGCCAGCGGCGTGGTGTCGTCGAGCTTGAGTTGCCGCAGTGCCGCCACCAGCGGATGCTCCTCGGCGGCAAACAAGCTGAGCTGCAAGTCACCGCTACGAATCTTTCGCGAGCGGCGGGCTAACTTCGATTGGCCGCGGGCGTCGAGATGCTCGTTCTCCAACTGCGCGAGCAACTGTTTGGCACGCTCGATAACCTGCGCCGGCACGCCGGCCAGCCGGGCGACGTGGATGCCGTAACTCTTATCGGCCGCGCCGGGAAGAATCTTGTGCAGAAAGACCACCTGGTCCTGCCATTCGCGGACGGCCACGTTGTAGTTCCGCAGGCCGGCCAGCGACCCGGCCAGCTCGGTCAACTCGTGATAGTGCGTGGCAAACAGCGTGCGGCAGCCGACCACGTCGTGCAGATATTCGACCACGGCCCAGGCCAGCGACATGCCGTCGTAGGTGCTGGTGCCCCGGCCGATCTCGTCGAGGATCACCAGGCTGCGCGGGGTGGCCGAGTGCAGGATGCGGGCCGTCTCGGTCATTTCGACCATGAACGTGCTCTGCCCGCGCGACAGTTCGTCGCTGGCGCCCACGCGGGCAAAAATCCGATCGGCAATTCCGATCGTGGCCTTGCGCGCCGGTACAAAGCTGCCGATCTGCGCCAGCAACGTCATCAGGGCCACCTGGCGAATGAACGTGCTCTTGCCGGCCATGTTGGGGCCCGTAATCAGCAGTGAAAAGCCGGACAAGGGGCCGCACTCGACGTCGTTGGGCACGAACGCGCCGTCGGCAATCATGGTGTCGAGCACCGGATGTCGGCCGTCGACGATTTCCAGCACGGCAGCTTCCACCACCTGGGGCCGGCAATAGCCTCGATGCCGGGCCAGGTCGGCCAGCGAAACCAGCACGTCGAGCTGCGCCAGCACCGCGGCCGTTTGTTGCAGCCGGTGAGCATGGTCGGCCACCCGGTCGCGCAATTGGCAAAACAGGCCGTACTCCAGCTCGCGCGATTTCTCATCGGCCGTGAGCACGCGCTCCTCGTGCTCCTTAAGCTCCGGCGTAATGTAGCGCTCGGCGTTCTTGACCGTTTGCTTGCGGATGTAGTGCGGCGGAATCTTGCTGCTGTGGGCGTTCGTGGCTTCCAGGTAGTAGCCAAAAACCTTGTTAAAGCCCACTTTCAAATTCGGGATGCCCGAGCGCTGGGCCTCCTCGGCCTGGTAGGCGGCAATCCATTGTTTGCCGCCGCTGGTCAGCTCGCGCAGGCCGTCGAGCTCGGCCGAAAACCCGTCGCGAATAAAACCGCCGTCGCGGCTCGACAGCGGACACTCGTCGGCCAGCGACTTTTCCAAATCGGCGCGCAACTCGCCGCACAAGTCGAGCTGACCTTCCAACTGGTTGAGCAACGGGCTCTTGCGGGCCGAGATCTTGGCCTTCAGCGCCGGCAGCGCCCGCAGCGTGCGGCAAACGAAGCTCAAATCGCGGGGGCTGGCCCGACCAGTGGTGACCCGCGCCAGCAAACGCTCGAGGTCGTAAATGCCTCGTAGCGGATCCTGAATGCCATCGGCCAGGGCAGTATCGGCCACCAGTTCCTCGACGGCGCCCAAACGCTGGTTGATCGGGTCGAGCGAAGTCAACGGGTTCGCCAGCCAGTCGGCCAGCAGCCGAGCGCCCAGGGCCGTGACCGTGCGGTCGACAACGCCCAGCAGCGAGCCCTCGCGGCGGTTGTCGCGCAGCGTGCCGGTAATCTCCAGGCTGCGCCGCGTGGCGGCGTCGATCTCGAGCGTGTCGCCGGGCGAGTATCGCAGCAAGCGGTCGATGTGCGCGAGCGAGGCCTTTTGTGTCTCTTGCAGGTAGCCCAGCACGGCGCCGGCTGCCCGAATGGCCGCGGCGTCGCGGTCGTCGAAGCCAAAGCCTTCCAGGCTGTGTGTGCCGAAGTGCTTGCGAAGCAGATCGCCGGCCGTGTCGAGCCCAAAGGCCCAGGCCGGTCGCCGGGTGAGCAGTTGCCCTTGGGAGATTGTGCCCGAGGGCAGTTCGACGGCTTCGGCGGCCAGGCACTCGGCCGGCCGTATGCGCGCCAGTTGATCGGCAAGCTGCAGGGCGGGAAAGCAGGCGGCGTAGAACCGGCCGGTGGAAAGTTCGACCCAGGCCAGGCCGACATGATCGTCGGCTGTCGCCAGGGCAGCCAGAAAATTGCTGCACCGGGGATCGAGCAGCGCGTCGTCGGTGACAGTGCCCGCCGTGACGACGCGGGTAATCTCGCGGCGCACCAGTCCCTTGGCCTGTTTGGCATCTTCAACCTGGTCGCAAATGGCCACGCGCAATCCGGCGGCAATCAGCTTGCCCAGATAGCTTTCGAGCTGGTGGTAGGGAAAGCCCGCCATCGGCACGGGATTCTCTCCCTTGTCGCGGCTGGTGAGGGCCAGGCCGAGCACGCGGGCGGCGGTTTTGGCGTCGTCGTGGAACAGCTCGTAGAAGTCTCCCATGCGAAACAGCAGCAGCGCATCGGGACACGCCGCTTTGGCGTCCTGATACTGCTTCATCATGGGCGATACGGTGGTCATGGCCAGCTCCGCGCTCGGGCAAAGGGGCAATGCTAACAAACCCCTTGGCGCTCTGGGAGTAGTCGGCGCGGCTGATGGTCGAGCTCGCCGCGCCGTCGAGGGCTCAGGCCACCTCGGGCAACCAGCGCAGCATGGCGCTGGCCAGATTATGCTCCAAGCCTCGCTCGACGTCGGCGACGACGTCTTCGGCCACTTCCGCCAACCGCGCGACGCGCCGCGCCACAGACACCGACTGTTCGGCCGGCAAGATTTGCAGCACCCGGTCACGCTGGGGTTGCGGCAAATGGCTGAGCACGAGCGCCGCGACCTGCGGATGCTCGTCGCCCAAGGCGTGGGCAATGGTTTGGCTGTCGACGTTGCGCAGATAGGAAAAACGTTCCAATCGCAACGTCTCGGCGGGGACAGTTCGCCGTCGCAGCGCCGGCAGTTTCTGCCCGACGTGCTGCGTCAGCTCGGCCACCACCTGGGCCCGCTCGCCGGCCGAGATCGGTTGACGGCGCTCGACCTCGGAGGCGATCGCGGCCAGTTCCTGGGGAGTCAGCTGGGCCAGCAGAGGCGCGGCCTCGGCGTCGGGCAGGCTGAGAATCAAAACCAGGGCTTTGCGTACCTGTGCACGCGACATGCGGGGTTCCCCGGGCGTTGCGGATATTGCCGGCTATTCGTCATATCGGCAAAACGAAATTTTCGTCTGAGCCAATTCTGGGTGTTTGGGGGAGCCTGGGGGAGTAGTCGCACAGCGGTCTTGTGCGATACAAAATGTTTTGTAGAAATGATTTGCGATGCTGGTATCGCCGCTTGGGGATTGCCGCCGAAGCGAGTGCGGGGTACCGGCGGGCAATCGTCAAAAACGATGATTTCCTCAGCTCTTTACTTGACACTTTGGTCCGGGCAATTACACTAAGCGGCAGTTCTGATTCTCTCTTTATTTCGACGAGGGCTGCTAATGCACGCGGAAACGTGAGTTGACGAGGGTGGCCGTTGCCAGCCTTTCGCTCACGACATTTCGGCGTAGCAGCTCGCGACTCGATCCCTTGCGGGACGGTCGCCGCCTAGTCGTCGCCTCTGAATTGCCACGATCTCGTCGAGATCTGCCGGGTTCAGAACAGCACTACGACGGGCACCTTTAGCCAGTGCGCGATTTCTTCCGGCGCCACTGGTGGGTCGAGTTGCACGGCGAAATCTTCGCGTGCATGAGAGTCCCCGAGCAAGGAGCCATCCGTGTTGACATCTGCGAAGCGCAACAAGGCGTGCGGATTGATTCTGGCGTGCGTGGCGTTCCTGGTGGCGGCGTGTTGCTTAGTTCAACCCAGCTATGCGGTCATGCTCACTCCCGGTGCTGCCACCGTGGTGCCCGGCGAAGGCGATCCGGCCGCGGGCGCAGTGGTTGTCGGCGGCGGTCTGCCGGTCAACTTCGTGGCCCCTACTTACACGGGCACGCTGACTTCGACCGTCTGGACCAACGATGCTTCGAACCCGTTTGGTCTGAACGCCCTGACGTTCACTTACGTGATCAGCAACAGCGCTCTGAGCGCTCACGAGTTGCACCGCTTGACGGTTTCGAGCTTCGACGGCTTTTTGACCGACGTGAGCTACTCGACCACGTTGCCGGCCGGTTTGGCTCCCACGTTTGCCGACCGCAATGGCGGGATCGGCGACGTCATCGGCTTTAGCTATCCGACCCCGATTCCGCCGGTGCTGGTGGGCCCTGGCCCGATTCTGCCTGGCCTGACCACGATGATCATGGTCATCCAGACCAACGCCGTGCTGTTCCAGCCCACGTTGGCCTCGGTGATCGATGGCAGCACGACCATGGTGTCGAGTTTCGCCCCGCAGCACATCATTCCCGAACCGGGTACGCTGGCCCTGGGAGGCATGGGGCTGGCCTGTGCCGCCGTGGCCGTCACCAGCCGTCGCCGCGCCAGGAAATAACCGGGCCGGACTGGCTGGGGGAGCTCAGCTCGCCCAGCCGGACTGTAAATCACTAATCCAGTAACTGGCCTCGCAAGTCCAAGCGGCTTGCGGGGCCAGTGCTGTTTGTGGAGTTGAAATTTCCTGAGTCCGGCGTCTGGGCCGGGACAAATCGGGCGAATTCGCGCGAATTCTACACAAAATCCTTGCATCTGCCTTGCAACGGCGCCACCCCTCATGCACTATAGGGGGGCCTCGGTTTGCGCGTTTGTGAAACAGTCGCCGGCCCGGGCTGGTAATGGTAGATGAATCGCCATGCCTGCGCGCCGTGCGTAAGTGCCAGGGTGGTTTTGAGTTTTTATCGTTGAGGAGCCGCTAATGACCCGGAAACATACTTCGCGCCCCTGGGGCGCACTCTCTGGCTGCCGCTGGGCAGCTCAACTGGCGCTCGGCGCCGTGGCGTTGCTGGTTGCCAGCCCCTTGGC
>CAZPED010000075.1:0-10137 GCA_964585335.1 uncultured Planctomycetaceae bacterium
GTCGAGCGCGCGCTGTTGTGGCTTTCGGAACATCAGTTCTACGACGGCAGCTGGTCGTACGAGCATCACACGGCCCCCCTCTGTCACGGCAAGTGCGACAACGACGGGTTCAATCCCAGCCGGGTCGCCGCCACGGCCATGGCCCTGTTGCCGTTTCTGGGCACCGGCCAAACGCACCGCGAAGGGCGCTACAAGAAAAACATCGACCTGGGACTGAAGTACCTGCAACGCGTCATGCACACCGAGGGGACGGCCGGCAGCCTGTGGGACGACGCCGGCACGATGTACGCCCACGGACTGGCGTCGATCGCGCTGTGCGAAGCTTACGGCATGACGCATGACCAGGCGTTGCAGCCGCATGCGCAAGCGGCCGTTAACTTCATCGTCTACGCTCAGGACCCGTCGGGGGGCGGCTGGCGCTACCATCCGCAAACCGCGGGCGATACCTCGGTGGTGGGTTGGCAGCTCATGGCGCTCAAGAGCGCGCAAATGGCCTACCTCAAGGTGCCACACCTGACGATGAAGAAGGCCGGCTACTTTCTCGACAAAGTGCAGGGCGAGCGCGGCGCCGTCTACGGGTACCAGAATCCCGAGGGGCGCCGGCCGGCAACGACCGCGATCGGATTGCTGTGCCGCATGTATCTGGGTTGGAAGCACGAGCAACTGCCGCTGCAGCACGGTGTGCAAATTCTCGGTCAGCTGGGCCCGTCGACCGACAAGACGGCCAACAAGAACAACATGTACTACAACTACTACGCCACGCAGGTAATGCATCACTATGGCGGCTACCCCTGGCAACGCTGGAATGCCGTGATGCGCGAGTACCTGATCAAGACCCAGTCAGACGACAGACACGAGGCCGGTAGCTGGTATCTCGACGGGTCGGACGACGGCGCGCGGGCAGGTGGCCGACTGTATTGCACGGCCATGGCCGCGATGACGCTGGAAGTGTATTACCGGTACATGCCGCTGTATCGCCCGCAGAGCACGACGCACGAGTAGAAAATGCGTCAACGGCCGGGCCCGGTCTTCAGGCGATCGAGCCGTCTTCGAGCTGCTCGGCGAGTTTTTCGATGGCCCGCGACCAGAGCTTACGAGCGGCCTCGGCCGACCTTCCCAGCGATTCGCCCACCTGCTCGAACGACATGCCCGCCAGGCTGCGCAATTCGATCGCCCGGCGATGCGACTCTTCGAGCGTGGCCAGCGCCGCCAGCACTTCGGCCTGTTTTTCGGCCGACAACAGGACCCGGCTAGGACTCGGGTCGCAGCTAACCAGCGGCCCGCCACCGGCCGCGGGAGCATCGATGGGCAATTCCTTGTCGATCGAGCGTTTGGCCGTCTGGCGGAATTGCCGGGCGGCATCGAGCATGCGGTGCTGCAAAATTTGCCGCAGCCAGGCCCGCAGCTCCGCTTCGGTTTGCCCCTGAAACTTGGGAAAATCGCGGGCTGCCTGAAAAAACGTCTCTTGAACCAGGTCTGAGTGGGCTACCTTGGGCACGAGTGCCGCGTCGAGCTCTTGATTGGCCAGCCCGAGCAGGTAGCCTCGGTAGTGATCGAGCAGTTGACCAAGCGCCGAGGGCGAGCCCTCGCGAGCCTCAACGATCGATCGGGCCAACAACGGGTCGCCGGCTGATGCGTTGTCTTCCGAAGAGGTCATATCAGGAAAACTACCCGGAACGGCACGCAACACTCCGCAAGCGGCCTGCGGCCAGTATACTTCATCCGCTCGGATAGGGCCAACAAACCACCCGCTACCGCCAGAGCTGGGCGCTTGATGCAAGTCATTCCGGTGATTGATCTGTTGCGCGGCCAGGTCGTCCGCGGCATTGCCGGGCGGCGCGAGGCTTATCGGCCCATCGAGAGCCAACTCGTCGCCGGCGCCCATCCCTGTGCCATTGGTGGCGCCTTTCGCCAGTTGGGGTTTCGCCAAACGTACCTGGCCGATCTCGATGCGATCCAAGGCGCTTCGCCCGCCTGGGAGACGTATCGCGCGCTGCTCGAAGTCGGGCTCGATCTCTGGGTCGATGCCGGCGTTGATACCGCGGCCCGGGCGCTGGAACTTGCCAACTACAGCGCCGCTAGTCGGCAACTGGCTGGCATTGTCGTGGGGCTCGAATCGCTGGATTCGCCCGCCACGCTGGACGAAATCTGCCGGCAAGTTCCCGACGGGCGACTGGTGTTCAGTCTCGACTTAAAACGTGGCGAGCCGCTGGTGCGTAACGGCGCGTGGCCGGGGCTTTCGCCACTGGCCATCGGCACGCTCGCCGCGCGGCTAGGCCTGCGGCGGATCATCGTGCTCGACCTGGCCGCCGTGGGCATGGGCCAAGGCGTCGGCACGCAGCCGCTTTGCCGCGCGCTCAAGGCCCGGCTGCCGCAGGTCGAACTGATTGCCGGCGGCGGCGTGCGCGGGCCGGACGATCTGTGCGCACTGACACGGGCCGGATGTCAGGCGGCGCTCGTGGCCTCGGCGCTGCACGACGGCCGGCTGAGCGCGAAGCAATGCGCCAACAGGCGCTGCGGATAGAGCGCACGACCGGAGTCCCGCCCAGTTACCACCACTTGGGCGGGCGTTTTTCGCTGAACGCCGTCAGACCCTCGGCGGCCGCTTCGGTGGTTCGGGCCGCGGCGCTGATTGCCGCGCCGGCCGAAAGTTGCAACAGCATCTGCTCGCCAATCGTTTCGTTCAACAGCCGCTTGGTGGCCTGCATCGACTCGGGTGCGCTTTGAGCCACTTCGACGACGAGCTCGTGGGCGCGCGCCCAGGTCTTGTCGTCGGGCACCAGTTCGTGATAGAGCCCTGTGCGGACCATTTCTTCGGCTTCGAACAAGCGTGCAGTGAGCAGCATGTAGGCGGCCTGCGCCCCGCCGATGCGAAAAGCCAACAGCGGTGCGACCATGCCGGCCACGATGCCCCGCTTGGGCTCGGGGAAACCGAAGGTTGCCGTGGGACTGGCCACCACCAGGTCGCAAGCCATGACCAGGCCGGCGCCGCCGGCCACGGCTGGCCCGTTGACCGCGGCCACCAGCGGTTTGGGAAACCGCAGCATGGTTTCAATCAGCTCGTGGTACTGCACCGCGTCGCGCTGCCATTGTTGCTGGCGGTCTTCCTGATCGCCGGCCGAAAGCATCTCGCGCAGGTCCATGCCCGCGCAGAATACCGTGCCGGCGCCCGTGAGAATGACGCCTCGCACGCGGCGTTCCTGGTGCAAGTCGTCGAGCGCCTGGTGCAGCTCGCGCAGCAGATCGCGCGACAGGGCATTGCGCTTGTCGGGCCGGTTGAGCGTGACCGTGGCCGTTTGCTCGTGAACTTGAAGCTTGACGATGGGATCCATGGCGCTGCGAAACAAGTGAACTGTTTCCTAGGATGGCCGGCGACGCATTGCCTCGAGGTTGTCGGGACGCGGCAGCTCGAGTTCCAGCACGGCCGTGCCCAGCAGCTTGCCTTGCGTGTCGATGCGCAGCGACTGGCTGGCCCCGCCGCCTAGCGCATTGTACAGCATGAAGTTGAAGGCCTGCACGCGCGGCAGTTCGAATCGCGCCACGCCAGTGGGCTCGAGCTTGGCGAAAAACTCGCGCACCCGCTGGCTGGTCAACGCCCCCTGCAAGAACTCGTAGCCCGCCAGCGTGTAGGCCATTACGCCCACGTTGGCATGATTGCCTTTGTCGCCGCTGCGGGCATGCGCGATTTCACCCAGCGTAATCGTATCGGGCGTCATGGCTTACTCTTTCCCTCAGGCGTCTCGGTTGTCAGCTTACCCGGTGAGCCACTGCCTGGCGGTGCGCACCTCGATGCGCGCCGGCACCAATTCCCTCGGCACCAGCGTCGGCCAATACGCGAACACGGGGCGCACCGATCCGCGTCCCGTGGCATATCCGGCCAGACCCGGCGGTCCGCTGGTGATCAGCGGGGCCAACTCCTTGGTGAATCGCTCGACGGCTTCGCGCCGCCGGTCGCGCACGCTGACACGCATCATCACTTCGCGCAACTGGCCGGTGGGTGCAAATCCGGGCGCGCCCTCGCCGGCCCCCAAGCATTCGACCAGGGAGCCCTCCAGCTCGAAGCCCGCCTGCCGCACCCGATCGAGAATCATTTGCCCGCAGGCGCGAGCCTTGCTGACCGCGTCGCGCCCGCAAACCAACAATTGCCCACTGGCGGCAAAGCCAGCCCGATAGGCCAGCGACACCTTAAGGGTTCCGGGAGCCGGGCGTCCGCTGGCGCCGCTGATCGTGGCCCGATCGGGCCCTGCGTCGTGAACTTCCAGCGTGGTGAAGTCGACGTCAACGTCGGGCGTCAGGTAGTGGCGCGGATCGCCAATCTCGTAGAGCAACTGCTCGATCACCGTTTCGCGGTTGACCCGACCGCCGCTGCCGGGCGCCTTGCAAATAGCCACCCGGCCGTCCGACTCGAGCTCGGCAATCGGATAGCCCACGTGCGCCAGGTCGAGATCTTGCCAGTGGCGATACAGCCCGCCGGTGGCCTGCGCGCCGCATTCGATGACGTGGCCGGCCACGCTAGCCGCCGCCAGGCGATTCCAATCGTCCCAGGACCAGCCAAATTCGTGCACGGCCGGACCGAGTGTCAGCGACGCATCGGCCACGCGGCCGGTGATCACGTGGCGCGCCCCGTCGGCCAGGGCGTCGGCAATCGGGCCGGCCCCCAGGTAGGCGTTGGCGCTGACCGGCGGATACTTGGCCATGTCCAGCGCCTCGCCCGTATCCAGGTTCTCGAACCGGCACCCGGCCGCCTGCAATCGCGCTAGTTCGCCCGTCAGGTCGTCGCCCGTGACGACGCCAATCGACTGGTCGCCCAGCCCCGCTTTATCGAGCACGGCCGCGGCGGCCTTCGCGCAGCTGGCCGGGTTCATGCCGCCGGCATTCGTGATCAGTTTGAGTTGCGACTGGGCCGTTAGCGCGGGCACGAGGCTGCCGAGCACATCGATGAAGTCGCCGGCGTAACCGGCCTGGGGATTCTTCTCGCGCACCCGGGCCAGAATCGAGAGGGTCAGCTCGGCCAGGTATTCGAGCGTCAGGTAGTCCAGCGATCCGCCGGCCGCCAGCAAGCGGGGCGCATCGAGGTTGTCGCCCAAAAAGCCCGCACCATTTCCAATCCGACACGACACGGCTGGCTCCGCCTGTTGCGCTGAGGCTGTTAAACCTGGAACACGCCGACCTTGAACGGTTCATTGTCGTCGGTGCGCGTCACCACTTCCAGGGCAAATGTCAGCGTTTCGCGGGTGCGCGCCGGATCGAGAATGGCATCGACCCAGCCGCGGGCCGCGCCGTGGCGAACGTCCATGGCCCGGTCGTAGTTTCCCTTGACCTTGTCGCGCAGTTCGGCCAGCTCCGCGGCATCGACCTTGTGACCTTGCCGCTCGAGGCTCTTGATGCTCACGTCCAGCAGGGTGCTCGTGGCTTGGTCGCCCCCCATGACAGCGCAGCGGGCCGCCGGCCAGGCAAAGATCAACCGCGGGTCAAAGGCCTTGCCGCACAGCGCGTAGTTACCCGCGCCGAACGAGCCGCCGACCAGCACGGTGAGCTTGGGCACCCGGCTATTGCTGATGGCGTTGACCAGCTTGGCCCCGGCCTTGATGATGCCGTCGCGTTCGCTGTCGCGACCGACCATGAAGCCGTTCACATCCTGGAAGAAGATGATCGGCAGCCAGTCCTGGTTGCAGTTCATCACGAAGCGGGCCGCCTTTTCCGCGCTGTCGACGTACAGCACGCCGCCAAACTGGAACGGTCCGTCGGCCGGCCGCACCCGATGGTGCTGGTTGGCCACGATCCCCACCGGAAAACCGCCGATGCGGGCCACGCCGCAAACCAGCGTCTGGCCGTATTCGGGCTTGTACTCATCAAACGAGTCGGCATCGACGATGCACTTGAGCACCTCGCGCACCTCGTACTCGTCGCGTGGGTTGGGGCTTACCAGGTCGTACAAGTCGGTGCCGGGCCGCGCGGAGGGCACGGCCGCACCACGCGTAAAAGGCGCCGGCGGCTCGGCCGGATCAGGTCTTAACAACGACACCAGCCGCCGCAGCCGTTCCAGGCAGGCCTCGTCGGTCGGGTCGCGAAAGTCGATCGTGCCGCTGATCTGGGCGTGCATTTCGGCTCCGCCCAGCGCCTCGCTCGACACCTCCTGGCCGATGGCGCTTTTGACAAGCGCCGGGCCGGCCAGGTACAAGCCCGAGCCGTCGGTCATCAGCAGTTTGTCGCAGAGCACGGGCAGGTAGCCGCCGCCGGCGACGCAATTGCCCATGATCGCGGCGATTTGGCCCACGCCGCTGGCCGAGATCACGGCGTTGTTGCGAAAGATCCGGCCGAAGTCGTCCTCGTCGGGAAACACGTCTTCCTGCAAGGGCAGAAACACGCCGGCCGAATCGACCAGGTAAATCAGCGGCAGCTGGTTCTGCATGGCGATTCGCTGCGCGCGAAGCACCTTTTTGGTCGTGGCCGGAAAGAAGGCCCCGGCTTTCACCGTGGCATCGTTGGCGATAATCATGTGGAGGCGCCCCTCGACAATGCCAATGCCGCAGACCACGCCGGCGCCGGGAGCTCCGCCCCACTCGTTGTACATTTCCCACCCGGCCCACAGGCCGAGCTCCAGCCAGGGACTTCCCGGGTCGAGGAGCTTTTTCAGCCGATCGCGGACAAATAGTCGGCCTTTGGCCTGCTGACGCTCGATAGCCTTGGGGCCGCCCCCCAGGGCTAATTTGGCCTCGTCGTCGGCAAGTCCGCGAACCAATTGACTAAGCGTGGGAGACGGGGTCGGCATTTCGAGACTTCTCGCAAACCTGAAGGGGGACCGCCTGAACGGGTAACGCGCCGCGTGGCGCCTGCGTGCCCGCTTGGCCGCAAACACCGCGAATCCTCGGTGGGAAATGGGCCGAGAGCCCCGGTGCGACGTACCCGGAAAATCGCCCCGCTAGCCCCAGCGGGGTGGGGAGCCGTGGCGCTCTTTGAGAATGTAACTCCGCTGGGCGCCAGCGACGAGTGCAAAAAAGCCTCGCCGACTCGCGCAGACGGCAATAGTCGGCCCGGCGGTCCGCGAACGTATTAGTGAGGCGAGACCGGCAACATTGATTGGGCAACAATTCGCCGCCCCCCGAGGGCACTGGCACGAGAAGAGTGGGCTGCTGCAATTTCGCCACGTCTCCCAGCGGCCGCAGGATGCCGGAAATCAACACGGCACTGCAACTTCCTTGAATCAGGGCGCCCCTGCGCCGTCAACAAACCCTTATTAGATAAGGCTTTGCTTAAATGCACGAGGATTCTTCCGGGGTCTTGGCATTCGATCTGCTTTTCGTCCCTCCCACCAGCGAGCCCATCATCGAACCCAGTCAGACATCGAGGAGCCTGCCTTTGGCCAAGAACGCCCGAAAGACCGCGAGCCGCAAAAACGCTGTCCGCCAAGTGACCGTCTCCCGCCTGCGTAGCGCCGCAGCCCCTACGCGTAAAAGCAAGCCCTCGATTGCGTCCGGCCCGGACGTCGATTTTGTCGAGGACAAGCGTGGCCCGGTGGCCGACGTCGAAGACCAGGACGAGCGCGAGAAGAACCTGGCGGTTGACGACGAGGACGATGCCGAGCAAGACCAGCTCGAAGCCGCCGACGAAGCCACGCTCGAAGATGAATTCGACGACGCCCTGGGCGGCTCCAGCGTCTGCATCGACGACCCGGTGCGGATGTATTTGATGCAAATGGGCGAGATCCCCCTGCTCTCGCGTGCCCAAGAACTGACGGCCGCGCGGGCCATCGAGCGCACGAGGACGCGGTTCCGCCATAACATGCTGGCCAGCGACTTCGTGCTGCAAGGCGCGGTTTTGCTGCTGGAGAAGGTTCGCGACGGCGCCCTGCGGCTCGACCGCACGATCGAAGTTTCGGTGACCAACACGCTGGAAAAGAAACGGATCCTCAAGCGGCTGGGGCCGAACCTGGAAACGCTCACCAAGCTGTTGCGCGAAAACAAGCGCGACTACTACTTCGCGATCTCGAAGCGCAACCCCGAGGCCCAGCGTCACGCCGCCTGGCGCCGGCTGGTGCGACGCCGCAATCGGGCCGTTCGCCTGGTCGAAGAGCTGAACTTGCGGACCCAGCGCCTGCAACCTCTGCTCGACAAGCTTACCGAGATCAGCCACCGTATGCAGTCGCTGCAAGCACAGCTGCGCGAAGGCATCGAGCATGGCGCCGTGGGCATCGAACAGTTGCGGGCCGAATTGCACTACCTGATGCGGATCACCGGCGAAAGCCCCGCCACGCTGTACCGCCGCACCAGCCGCACGGCCGATCTGCAAAAGTTGTACGATGCCGCCAAGCGAGAACTCTCGGCGGGCAACTTGCGGCTCGTCGTCTCGATCGCCAAGCGCTACCGCAACCGCGGCTTGAGCTTCCTCGACCTGATTCAAGAAGGCAACACCGGACTGATGCGGGCTGTCGACAAGTTCGAGTGCGCCCGGGGTTATAAGTTCTCGACCTACGCCACGTGGTGGATTCGCCAGGCCATTACCCGGGCGATCGCCGACCAGAGCCGCACGATCCGCGTTCCGGTACACATGATCGACGCCATGACCCGGGTTCGCACGGTGACGCGCGACCTGGTGCAACAGAACGGTTGCGAGCCGACGGTCGAGCAGACGGCCGAGGCAGCCGGGCTGTCGCTGGAAGATACCCGCTGCATTCTTAAGATGGCCCGGCAGCCGTTGTCGCTCGATCAGCCGGTGGGCGATCACGACGACAGCTACTTTGGCGAGTTCCTGCAAGACCACCGCGAAGACGACCCGCTGTACGACTTCAACCAGGAACTGCTCAAGGACAAGCTGGCCGACGTGATGCAGACGCTCAACCACCGCGAGCGGGAAATCCTGCGGATGCGTTACGGCCTGACCGACGGCTACGCCTACACGCTGGAAGAAGTCGGCAAGATCTTTTCGGTCACGCGGGAACGCGTCCGGCAAATCGAGGCCAAGGCCGTTCGTAAGCTGCAACAGCCCTATCGTTGCCGCGGCTTGCTCGGCTTTCTCGACAAGGGCGAACTGCCGCAAGTCGAAATTGCCCAAGAAGCGTAAGTTCGAACGACGGCTCGACTGGTCAACTCACCATCGTTCAACTCCCCCTGGGGGTGCCCGCTCGTAGCGGGCGCCCTCTTTTTTTGCGCGCCGGACAGCGGGTCGTCTTGCGTCAGGGGGCAATGCTCAATTGAGCCGCCAGACTCAACGCGCCGCCGTAGCGACTCTCGAGCCAGCCGCCAATCGCCCCGGCGGCCACGCGACTGCCCTCCTCGCTGAGCACGGCCGCGTTGGGCTCGAAAACGTTCTGCCGAGCGCTGCGCATCTGCGGCAGCAAGTCGACCAGCGGCAATTGCCGCTGTGCGGCATAGCCTGCCAGCCGGCGCTGCGGCAGTTCCAGATCGAGCGCATCGACCGAAATGCCCGACCGGCGGGCCACGGCGCGACACAGCTCGGCGTCGATTTGCAGCGGGCAAGGCACGACCAGCACGGCCAGCGGCACTCGCTGCTCGACGCAAACCGCCGCAGCGACGTCGAGCGCGTCGAACAACTGTTGCCAGCGCTCGGACATCGACGGCTCGATGGGCGAGCGGCAAGGACGCAGTTCGGCGGCAATCGCCCCTAGAAAAGCTTCGTGATCGTGGGGAGCAATGCCAGCAAAGCGGTCGCAGCGGCTATCGTTATCGTTCAACTCCGCTCCCAGAAGTTGAGCCGCCGCGAAGCCGCGCCAGTCAAACCACGACGGCTTAGTTAGCTCGTGAGCCAGATCGTCGCCCGGGGCCACCACGGCCAGGACCAGGTCCGGTTGGCACTCGGCCAGTTGCTCGACGAAGTCGGGCGCCAGCCCGCTGACCCAGCCATGCGGCGTGTTGATCGAGCGGAACTCGACTCCCGGCAGCGAGCGTTGCACCCGTTGCAGGCAATCGAGCTGCCGAGCGCCGCGGAGCGTCGCGTCGTTGCCAACCAAAGCGACGCGAAAGTGGCCGTCGCGCAGCTTCCGATCGGCCATGCCGAAAATATCCACCGCGTCGTGCCGAAAGCCGGCGGCGGTAGCCGTCTTGCCCGCCAGCGTGTGGGCGACGTGCTGCCGCTGCGCACGCCGCTCTGTCTGGTGCGCAATTAGCGGCTACTGACGAA
>CAZPED010000076.1:0-10090 GCA_964585335.1 uncultured Planctomycetaceae bacterium
GGCCTCGTAAAGCGTCACCAAGGCATTTGCCAGGCAGGCGTAGTCGTCGAGGTAAGCGGCAAGCTTGGCGGAGCCACCGCGCCAGGTGTGCAGCAATCGGCCGTCGGCGCCACGCAACTGGCCCAGCAGAAACGTCGCCGCACGCTGGGCGGCGCGCAAATACTCTGGCGTGTCGAGCACACCGGCGGCTTGCGCCAGCGCGTCGATCATCAGCCCGTTCCAGGCCACGAGCACCTTGTCATCGAGCCCGGGCTTGATGCGTTTTTCGCGGGCCGTCAACAACAGCGCCCGGCTCTGCGCCAGCTCCCGCTCGAGCTCGACCGGGTCGCGCGACAACCGGGCCGCCAACCGTTCGGGCGCTTCGGGACGGTTCAGAATGCTGGTTCCGTGTTCGAAGTTGCCAGCCCTGGTCACGTCGTAGGCGGCGCAGAAGGTTTGCGCGGCCCGGGGACCGAGCAGGTGCTCGATCTGGTCGGGAGTCCAGACGAAAAACTTGCCCTCCTCCCCTTCGCTGTCGGCATCCTGGGTGCTGTAAAAGCCGCCCTCCGCGCCGGTCATTTCGCGCAGGATGTACTGGCATGTCTCGTGAGCCACGCGGGCGTAGTCGGCCTTTCCGGTAATCAGGTACGCTTCCAGGTAGCAAGGAATCAGCTGCGCGTTGTCGTACAGCATTTTTTCGAAATGCGGGACGAGCCACTGCGCGTCGGTCGAGTAGCGATGAAAACCGCCGCCCAGATGATCATAGATGCCGCCGGCGGCCATCTTATCGAGCGTATGCGTCACGACGTGCAACAACGCGGCACGGCGCTGGTCAGGCTCGCGCGGTTGCCGCCGCCAGGCGCGCAGCAACAGCCGCAGGTCCATCGGGTGCGGAAACTTGGGGGCGGCGCCAAATCCGCCGTGCGTGGCGTCGAACACGCGCTCGATGGCACTCACAGCCCGCTCGAGCAGCGCCGGATCCAGCGCTCCCGGCTCACCCTGCGGCGCCGCGACCAGTTCCAGGTGCTGGGTGAGCGAATCGGCCTGCTCCTCGGCTTGCTCGCGACGATGCTGCCAGGCATCGGCCACGGCGACGAGCACCTGATCGAAGCCTGGCATGCCCATGCGCGCCGCGGGAGGCCAATAGGTGCCGCCGTAAAATGGCTTCAGCCCAGGGGTCAGAAAGACCGACATCGGCCAGCCGCCCCGGCCGGTCATTACCTGCACGGCATTCATGTAGATCTGATCGAGGTCGGGTCGCTCCTCGCGATCGACCTTCACGCACACGAAGTGTTCGTTCATCAGCCGCGCGATGCCCACGTTCTCAAAGCTCTCGTGTTCCATCACGTGGCACCAGTGGCAGGCCGAATAGCCAATCGAAAGGAAGATTGGCTTCTGCTCGCGGGCGGCCCGCTCAAGTGCCTCGGGTCCCCAGGGGTACCAGTCGACGGGGTTTTGCGCGGGTTGGAGCAAGTAAGGGCTGGTTTCCGCGGCCAGGCGATTGGGCATCGTTGGTTCTTGCCGGCCTGTCGCCCGCGCGATCGCTGGCCGCTCGCCAGCGGCCGAAAGTTCCTGCCGTGCGAGCGTCGCGCCGAGACGTACGGCCGCTCCTTATTTGAACGTCTGCTCGGGGCCGGGAAACGTGCCGGCGCGGACGTCGTCGCGAAAGCGCGTCGCGGCGTCGGTAATCACGGTTCGCAGGTCGGCATAGGCTTTGACAAACCTCGGCACGTAGCCGCTGGTCAGTCCCAACAAGTCATTGGTGACCAGGATCTGGCCGTCGCAGGGAGTGCCGGCGCCGATGCCGATCGTGGGAATTTCGAGGTGCGCGGTGATCTTCGCCGCGATCGACGCGGGAATGCACTCGAGCACCACGGCGAAGGCGCCGGCTTCTTGCACGGCCGTGGCATCGGTCATCAACTGATCTTCGTCGCGCTGCACCTTATAGCCACCCAGTTGATGAACGCTCTGCGGCCGCAAACCGCAGTGAGCCATGACCGGAATACCCGCCGCGACCAGCGCCGCGATGACTTCGGCTTGCGGCGCGCCGCCTTCGAGCTTGACTGCCTGGCAACGCGCTTCTTTCAGGATGCGGCCGGCGTTTTCCACGGCCTTGTACACGCCCAGGTGATAGCTGGGAAACGGCATGTCGACGACCAGCAGCGCGTGCTCGACGGCGCGGCCCACCATTTCGGCGTGGTAGATCATTTCGTCCAGCGTCACCGGCAGCGTGTTGGGATGCCCCTGCACCACCATCGACATGGTGTCCCCCACCAGCAGGCCCTCGATGCCGACGCTGTCGAGCAGCCGCGCCATGGCGAAGTCGTAGGCCGTGAGCATCGTGATCTTCTGGCCCGCGGCCTTCATGGCCCGAAACTTGGGAATCGTGATCCGACTGGCGTCGCTGGGCATGGAGCTAGGAATCCTCAACGAAACACGTGCTGGGAAGTAGACTGTCGGCCCTGGAGAAATCCTCCGCGAGCCCGCCAGGGGGCATTTTGACCGTCCCCTGAGACAAAGGCAACGGCTGCAAAAACTCCCGCTGAATTCTCGACTTCCATTTCCCTTTGGCTTGTCAAAGGGTATTCTGGAATTCAGGGCGCAAACGATTCCGGCGGCGTGCGCTGCGGGCACGAGGCGTAACGCCCCACGGACAGGCAGAGAGAGGGACATTTACTCATGCGCAGCATGCGTTTCTTTTGCAGCGCTCTGGTAATCGGTTTGGGCAGCGTTTGCTCAGCCTCGCTCGCACTTGCGCAATTCGAGGCCCCGCAGGACTCGCTCAGCTTCGAGGACGAAGGCTCGATCGACGGCATGCAAGGCGAACTGGTCCGCATGCGCGACTCGAAGAGCGACACCTGGGTGCTCAAACTCGACGATGCCACGAAAGTGGTCGTCGAAGGCGAAGCCGACCCCGGTTATCTGCGTCCGGGAGTGTTCGTCGAGTTCACCGGCCAGATCGACCGCAAGGGCGCGCTACAAGAACCGATCGTGGAAATCGCCATCACCTCGGCCCAGGGCAAAAACTCGATGGGCCTGTTTGCCGAGGACGACGAAGAAGGGCTCAAGCCGCTCAAGCTGCCCGCGCCGGGCACCTATCGCATTCGCGGCAAGGTGGTCAGCTATCGCAACGACGAGATGACCGTACTGGCCGGACGAGCGAAGATCTCGGGCAAGACCAGCGACGATTTGAAGGTCAAGGTGAAGGTCGACGACCTGAGCCTGGCCACCACCGGCGACGTCATCAAGGTGAAGGCCTGGTACTACGAGACCGACCGGCCCAACCCAGCCATGGGCAAGTCAGGCAGTGGCCTGTTGCAAGAGATCGTCGTCACGATGTCCAAGCGGCTGGAGCACAACGGCAAGAAGCCCCGGCAGAGCGAACGCCCCGCGCGGCCGGTCTCAAAGTCGCGGACCTCGCGGTAGCAGTTGCCCGCGACGAGCCGCCATCTCCGCCTTGCCGCAGGCCGGCCTGGCCCAGGCGCCAAAATCGGCTCGTACCCAGGGTCGTCGGGCCATTGAGCGCCGCGTTAGATGCCCATTCGTCCCAGGGCGTCGATCAGGCCGCCGAGATTGCCGGCCAGCGTCGGATGCAAGGCTTCGATTTCGAGCACCGCTTCAGACAGCTGATTGACGACCGTATGATGCTCTTCCGGCGCGGTCGCCTTGCCGGCCAGCACGGCCTTGGCCTGGCCAATGCTTTCGGCCAAACGCGTGGCCACGGCCGGGTCGGCCTCGCGCAGTTCTTCGAGCTGGGTTTGCAGACGCTCAAGCGTTTCGCGGATTGGAGAATGCTGGCTGCTCATAGCTGCTGGTTTTACCAGATCCGCCGCGATTCGACCACTCGTCTGACCGGCAGCTGGCAAATCAACCGCGCTCGATGCGTGGACGGGGCCTCTGGCAAAAACCTGCCTGTTTTCGCGCCTCGACCAGCCTTGCCGGCCACGACCTAGACTTGCCGTGCGAACGTCTCACGCCAAGCACCACACGATCGGCCGACACCGCGGCTGTGTGCCTGTTCGCCGAAGCAGTCGCCGTTTTGCCTGCTTCGCGAAACGACGTTTTGTGCGGGAGAAATGACATGCGTTCGCAGATTCGCATTTCGACTCGGATGGGAAGCTTGGCCCTGGCCAGCTTCGTGGGCCTGGCCCTGCTAGCCGCCATTGCGGTACACGGTAACGAGGAGGATCAACCTGTCGCTGCCACGAAAAACGAGCCGCGGCCCATCGAACTCAAGGGCAACGGCCGGCAAGCCACCGGTCCGCTGGCGCTGGCAAGCGGACTGGCCGCGGTGGAAATCGACCACAAGGGCAGTGAAAACCTGCTAGTGCGGCTGTTGGACGCCGACGGCAACCAGGTCGATACCTTGTTTAACCAGATCGGCGCGTTTCAGGGGCACCGCGGCTTTCCAATTGACCGCGAGGGGCAGTACCTGCTCGACGTGGTAGCCGACGGCCCCTGGACGATCGGCATCCGTCAGCCACGCCCGCAACAAGGCGGCTCGACGCCCCATTTCATGCGGGGCCACGGCTACGCCATGACCGACTTCGTGCAACTCGACAACGGCCTGCACGTCTTCCGACTGACGCACTCGGGAAGCGACCGGTTCCAGGCCATTCTGACCGAGGCCAGCGGACAACCGATCGAGACGCTGATCAATGTGATTGGCAATTTCGACGGCTCGAAGCCCGTGCGAATCGAAAAAGCGGGCATTTATTTCTTGAATGTTAGCGGCGACGGCGATTGGACGATCGACGTCGAATAAGGGGGAACCGTCGACTGGTAAACGCGTGCCGCTCGGCCAACGATGGTTGGCCGCATGCCACGATCGATCGTCGGCGGGGCGGGCTTGTTGCCGCCCTGCCGCACCAGCCTATCGTCGGTTGTCGAACGCCAGGGGATCGCTATAATTTTCCCCAAATCCTGCAAGATTGACGTACGCACGGGAACCCTCGACATGTCTGCGAGGGTCGTTGTTTTTACGAAGGAGAGCACACGTGGCAATTCGTGTTGGCATCAATGGTTTTGGCCGCATCGGCCGGCTGGTGTTTCGCAATCTCATGGCCCGCTCGAAGGAATTCGACGTCGTGGCCATCAACGACCTGACCGATACGCACACCCTGTACACGCTGCTCAAGTACGACAGCACGCACCGCCGGTTCCCCGGCACGGTCACCTACGACGACAAACACCTGATCGTCGACGGCAAGAACATTCTGGCGCCCAAGGAGCGTGAGCCCGCCAAGCTGCCCTGTGGCGATTTGAACGTCGAAGTGGTGGTCGAAAGCACGGGCATCTTCACGGCCCGCGAGAGCACGAAGGACGGCAAGACCAAGCCGGGCTACGACACCCACCTGAAGGCGGGCGCCAAGCGCGTCGTTCTTAGCGCTCCGGCCAAGGACGGCGCCGACCTGACCTGTGTGATGGGCGTCAACGACGACAAGCTGACCAAGGAGCAGAAGTGCATCTCGAACGCCAGCTGCACGACGAACTGCCTGGCGCCGCTGGCCAAGGTGCTTAACGACAACTTCGGCATCGTCAAAGGTCTGATGACCACGGTGCACGCCTACACGAACGACCAGCGCCTGCAGGATCTGCCGCACGACAACCTGTACCGGGCTCGCGCCGCTGCGCAGAACATCATTCCCACGACCACTGGCGCCGCCAGCGCCATCGGCCTGGTCGTGCCGCAGCTGGCCGGCAAGCTGACCGGCATCTCGCTGCGCGTGCCGGTGCCGACCGGCAGCCTTGTCGACCTGACGACGGTCATGTCGCGCAACGTCACCAAGGAAGAAGTCAACGCCGCGATGAAGAAGGCGGCCGAAGGCCCGCTCAAGGGCATTCTGGCCTACAACGAAGACGCGATCGTCTCGACCGACATCATCGGCGACTCGCACAGCTCGATTTTCGTGCCCGACTGGACTCAGGTCATGGACGGCAACCTGCTGAAGACGCTGAGCTGGTACGACAACGAGTGGGGCTACAGCTGCCGCACCGCCGACCTGATTGCCAAGGTTGGCACGTTCCTGTAAACAAGCAGGCAAGTACCAAAGCGAAAACAGGCGGGGCGCCGCGACCAGTTTGCTGGCTGCGACGCCCCGCTGTCGTTTTTTGACCCGCGTGGCGGGAGTTAGCTGGCGTCGCCCGTACCGCCGCCGGCCGCCAGGCTGCGGTTGCCCAGCTCGCGGTCCAGGTCGAGCAGCGCCGCCGGATCGTCGCGGAGCAAATAGAGCTTGGCCACGATTTCCCGGGCCGACTTTTCCTCTTCGACCTGTTCGGTGATGAACCACTGCAACTGCACAAGCGCGGCAAACGCCTTTTCCTTGAGCGCCAGCTCGTAGAGCCCGTCGATCTTCTTGCTGACTTCCTCTTCCTGGGCCAGCGCGTGCTCGAACACGGCGGTCACCGATGCGAAGTCGGCCGACGGCTCGGCCACGGCCTTGAGTTTGACGGTGCCGTTGCGCGCCAGCAGAAAGTCGAGCAGCCGCATGCCGTGCCCGTATTCTTCCTGGCTTTGGATGCGCAGCCACTTGGCGCAGCCCAGGAAGTTCTGGCGCTCGCAGTAGCACGACATGGCCAGGTACGAATAGGACGCGCTGAGCTCGTTATTGATCTGCTCGTTAATGGCGTCTTGGACGGTTTTGCTGAACATCGCGTAATTCTCCACGTATCTACGGGGGTGGCCGCCGGACGCTATCGCTGTCGGCTCTGCGACTAGAGAACCCGAAATCGGCAAAAAAGGCAACCGCTACCCAGGTCCCCGGCCAGGGGCGCTGGCCCGAAGTCGACTTCCCAGCGATCGCTCCGGCGACAAAAAAAGGGCTAGCCGCTGGCATGCGCTTGTTGCATGACCAGCGGCTCGCCCAGTGACTTAACAGCTCGGCGCCTCGAACCGCTGCTTACGGTCCAATGCTGCGCGGATTGCGGGCCAGGAAGTCGCGCGGCCCGCGATTGGTGTAGTAAGGGTAGGCGACGCCACCGGTCGGCGGGCCCGCCGCGAATTCATACTCTCCGCCCGAGTCGCGGCGCTGCCGCACGTGCGGATGGCCCTGGGCCGGGTGACGTTTGGCCACCGCGCCCGGACCGGGAACCTGGCCGGCCGCGGCGCCCGAGTAGCCGCCGCAGTCGGCACAATAACCGGAACCGCCGCAGCTGCTGCCGCAGCACGGGCCTTCGTTGCCGTAGGCACATTGGCCACGGCAGCCCCAACAGAACAGCCGGTCGAAACAGCAGCAGCCGCTGCTGCCGGCCAAGAGCACCATGGCCAACAAGGCTAAAGTCGCGCGTTTCATGATCGCATGCATCCTTTCTCGCTGATTGGGGTCTTGCCAAGCGCGCTTGAACCGCGCGGCCAATCATCCAGCTCGAGCCCCCCCAAGGAACGCTATTTACATCGCCGGCCCGACCGCTCCCGCCGGGCTCGCGGGCTGCGAGTCCAACGGGTGGCCTTCGTGCGGCGAATTCCCACCTACAGGGACTATCGGCCTCCTAACCGGCAAAGTTCAAAAAATCGATACGTCGTGCATTCCCGGCATAACTGGCACGATCCCGACGACCGCGCGGGCTAAATCGCGGCCAGTTCGCGTGTGCGGGGCAGTGCAAGCATGCCCCCCCCAAGCCGAGGACTTCGCCTTGGCCCCCTGGGCCCAATCTGTTACAAGATGCCGGCTCTACGCCTTTTGGCCGGCGCCGCCCGAGGATCGGGTTCGGCTCGGCCGCTTCGTTGGCCTCACACCTTCGTCGCGCAGGAAAGCTATCAGGGATGACCAACTTCGCGCGGACTCTGCGACTGGCACTGCACTATTACTGGACCGTGGCGGGCTCGATCATCTGTGCCCTGATGGTCGCCCTGCTGTGGGGGGCCGATATCGGCGCCCTCTACCCGTTGGTCGAAGTCGTCGGCAAGAACCAAAGCCTGGGCGCCTGGGTCGACGGGGCCATTGCCGATGCCGAAGCAGTAGCGACCCAGCAGGCCGCGGCAGCCACCCGCCTGGAAGCCGAGATCGCTGCCGCCGACGCCGATGCCAGGCAGCCGCTGGTCAGGCAGCTGTCGGCCGTCGAAATCTCGCGCGACGCGGCCCGCACCGACCTGGAGCGGCTCCGCTGGCTCAAACCCTGGATCGACGATTATCTGCCCGACGATGCTTTCCGCACGCTGGCCGTGATCGTGGGGCTGCTGCTCGTGGGTACCATGGTCAAAGACACCTTCCTCACGCTCAGCCTGTTCCTGGTTGACCGGCTGTCGCAGCTGGCAACGTTCGACCTGCGCAATGAGTTCTATCGCCGCACGCTGCGAATGGACGTGGCCACGTTCAACGAAAGCGGCACCAGCGACCTCGTCTCGCGCTTCACGCACGACATGGACAACATTGCCGGCGGCATTCAAACCCTGTTTGGCCGGGCCGTGCGCGAGCCGCTCAAGATGATCGCCTGCCTGATCGGCGCCGGGCTGATCTGCTGGCGGCTGCTCGTGCTGTCGCTGGTCGTGGCCCCGCTGGCCGGTCTGCTGATTGGCGTGCTGGCCAAGACGCTCCGTCGCGCCAACCGCAAGGCGCTCGAAGAGATGTCGTCGCTCTACACGATTTTGACCGAATCGTTCACGGGCATCAAAGTCGTGAAGGCCTTTACCATGGAACGCTACGAGCGCAAGCGATTCCATCAAACCAGCAAGAAGGTCTACCGCAAGGCCATGCGAATCGCGCTGTTCGACGGCCTGATCAACCCCGTTACCGAAGTGATGGGCATTTCGATCATCTGCCTGGCGGTGCTGGCCGGCGCGTACCTGGTGATGAACCAGGAAACGCACTTGCTCGGCATTCGCATGTGCAATCGGCCGCTCTCGCTCAGCTCGCTGATGCTGTTCTACGGCATGCTGGCCGGCGTGAGCGATCCGGCCCGGCGCCTGGCCGAAGTGTTCAATCGGGTCCAACGGGCCGCTGCCGCGGCCGACCGCGTCTACCAATTGCTCGACCGCGAACCGAAGGTGTGCGACGCCCCGCGCCCCAAGAGCGCCCACCGCCACCGCCGCGACCTGCTGATCGAAGGAGTTTCGTTCTCGTACACACCGCAGCAGAGCGTGCTGGAAGACGTCAGCCTGCGTATCCCGTTCGGCGAGACCGTAGCCATCGTCGGTTCCAACGGCTGCGGCAAGAGCACACTGGTTAACCTGATCCCCCGGTTCTTCGACCCCGTCTCGGGAAGCATTCGCCTCGACGGCGTCGACTTGCGCGATATGCGCTTGCGCGACCTGCGAGCCCAGATCGGATTGGTGACCCAGGAAACGCTGCTGTTCGACGACACCGTGCTGAACAACATTCGTTACGGCTGTCCGCATGCCAGCCGCCAGCAGGTGATCGAGGCCGCCAAGCAGGCCCACGCCCATAAGTTCATCGAGCAGAAGCTCGAACATGGCTACCAGACGGTCGTTGGTCAGGGGGGCGGCCGGCTGTCGGGCGGCCAGCGACAGCGGATTGCCCTGGCGCGGGCCATTCTGCGCGACCCGGCGATTCTGATTCTCGACGAGGCCACGAGCCAGATCGATCTGGAAAGCGAGCAGCTGATTCACAAAGTGCTCGAGCAGTTCATCCGGCACCGCACCACGCTCATCGTGACGCATCGGCTGGCGACGCTGGCGCTGGCCGATCGGATCGTGGTGATGAACTCCGGTCAGATTGTCGACCTGGGCACCCACGACCAACTGATGGGGCGCTGCGACATCTACCGCCGGCTGCACCAGATCCAGTTCAAAGAGACCGCCTAGTAGCGCGGTGGCAGTTCTCCGCAGGGGCTTTTTCTGGCCCGGCCAGGTTTTGGCGCGCCCTTTGCATTACTGTCAACCGGATTTGAGAGAGGCACCGCTCTGCAGAGCGTGTTCGGAACCGGGGCTGGTACAGAGAAGAGCATTAGCTGTCGGGGCCGGTTTGCAGAAGAGGTGTGGCAACAAACGACGGAAACCCAAGGAAAAAAAGGACTTACGAGCCGTAATGGAACAGTGAGGCCGGCTCGCGAATGGCCTGGATTTCGGCAAGTTTCCGTACTTTCAAAGGCGAGTTGGGATCGGCTGCAGTCTCCGGTCCCAACTCGCCTGTTGCATTTTGCTGCTGCAAAATGA
>CAZPED010000077.1:0-10050 GCA_964585335.1 uncultured Planctomycetaceae bacterium
TGCCGCACCGGCCGCACGCCAGCGTTCCATGCTTCTTCGAGCGTGATCTCGTGCGACGTGTACGGCACGACCGCCTGGCTGTACACCTGGCTCCAAACGGGCCACATCACCAGCAGCGTCATGAACAAGGCAATCGAAGTAGTGACCTGACTGGGGGGCAGCTGTTGCGTGCCCAGCGCCTGGCGCAGCAGCCCCAGCACGACAATGATCCGCACGAAACAGGTGGTCATCATCAACAGCGCCGGCGCGAGGCTGATGACCGTCAGCAGCAGCATGACCTGCAGCGACGAGGAGAGCCCCTCGGGGCTGGTCCACTGCTCCGGACCACCCAAAGCGGCCGGCAGCGAGAACTCGTGATCGGCGGCGGGCACGGGCGCAGGGGCTGGAGTGACCGAAGGCGTTGCCGCCGCGGGCGCGGTATCCGTTGCGGCCGGCATCTCGACCGCCGGCAGAGCGTCGGGCGGTAGCACGCCGGGGGGCGCGGCCTCTTGTGCCGCAAGCCGCGCGGCACTGCCGGCCACGGCCAGCACGAGCGCAGCGGAGGCCAGGAAGCCACGGACAAGCCAAAACTGTTGATGATTCGCTGCCATCATTTCAAACGCGCGATCCGCGGGCAGGTTCGTGACCGTAAGCGTCCAGGTGGCCAAAGTCGATTGCGTCGCTCTCGTGCTGATCGAAGTACGCCGCGCCGTGCTGCTGCGTGAATCGACCCAAGACCTGTCGAAACGCCGTGCTGGCGGCGCGCGGCTGGCAAAGATCGAGCAATCGTTCGACTTCGGCCGGATCCGTGATTTCCGTGAGCGTCGTGGCCGTGGTCGCCGTCAGGCTCAGCAGCAACAGCTTGTTGCCGCAGCGCACGAGGTGCACGTTTTGCCGTCCCACCAGCGGTGCCCGACCGAGCAGCTGCACGACGTCGCTGGGCAGCAACGTGGCGGCCTTCGGCATGCCGCGGCGCACGACCCAGACGACGAGCAGGAATAGACCCAGCACGATTCCCAAGCTGGCCGCGGCCGATACCAATGGCGGCAGCTGGCCCGGCCACACGCCGCGCGCCTCGTTGTTCTGTCGAGCGGGCAGCAGGGCGCGCTTGGCCGCCGGCAGCGGCTGCGGCGCGTCGGCCACGTCGTTGACCAGCCGAGCCGGCGCCGCCGAAGCGTGCGCGCCGTCGGCATAGCGCGACGGTGCTTCCGGCTCTGAGGCGGGAATATACTGCGCTGCGCCCGCCGGCGGCGGCACGTAGTCGACCGGTTCGCTGGCTGGCAGACGGCCCGGTTCGACGTCCTCGTAATTGCCGCCCCGGGCCGGGTACGACGACGGCGCGGCCTGAGCGCCGTAATCGGGGTAGTCCGCGGCCGTGGCAGCGCAAGGAGCCGCGAGGCACGTCAGGATCAACAAGGCACGAGGGAAACTTCGATTCCGCCGCATCGTTTTACGCCGCCTGCTGGGCCGCGCTCCCTGTGACGATTCGAACACACAGTTTGCCCTCGACGATAACCAGCTGACCGCGCGCCACCAGCGTGCCTCCAACGACCACGTCGACCACATCTTGCGAGCCGCGATCCAGCGCAACCACGGAACCGACACGCAGAGCCTGAGCGCTATGAGCGTCGAGCCGTGCCCGGCCCAGTTCGATCCGCAAGCTCAAGGAAGCATCGGTGGCCAGGTCGATGCCCACGGTCGCTTGCTCGCTGGTTCCCAGATCGTGCAAACGAAAGGGCACGACGGTGGGTGGCTCGGCCGCGCCCGCCTCGTACTTGGCAAAGGGGGCCAGCTGGCTGTCAGCGTTGGTCGGCGCAAGAGCCATGGTTGCCGGTCGCCAGCCCTCGAGCGGGCCAGCGGTAACGACTGTGCGTGACGGGTTCGACGAGATACGCCCGACCCTTGGAAGATGGGACTGGCCAAGGGGGCGATTCTTTTCGCCAAATTCGACTAAAGAATCAATGCCAATCCGCCGCACGGGCAGCCCGCTGGCTGCCGTTTGAACGACCGCTAGCACCGCATCAACAAGACGTCCGTGAAGTTAGGCGGACTGCCGCGGCAAGCGAGCTCCCGCCTCGTCGAGCGCGCGACGTTCGGCGCCAGCCTGGGCACGCAACCACTGCTGCCAATGCCGCTCGCGGAGCTTTTCGAGTAGTCGCACCTGGCGTTCGGCCTCGACGAGCGCAAGCTGCTGTTGGGCCACCACGTCGGCCAACGAGACGGCCTGCTCGTCGAGCGCGGCCAGCTCCGCGCGCAGCATCGCGTCGAATGCACTGGCCGTTTGCAAGCGGTTCAAATCGAGTCGACCGCGCGCCGTGCTCGCCCGCTGCGCAAGTTGACTGGCAGCTAGCTGCTGCGCCACGTCCCTGCGCTGTTGCGCCAAACGCCGCTCAGCGGCCAAAAGCTCGGCCAGCGCGGCGTGCTGGACGTCGCGCTCATGCTCGCGCAACGACAACAGGCCCTTCAGGCGAAAATCGAAGCGAACCATGCGCTGTTAGCAGTGCGGGAGGAATGCTCGTTCAACGCGACGTTCAAGCGACGGCGGCAGTCGGCCCGCGCCGAGCCGTCTCGGCCAGGCGGCACAACTCGCGCCGTGCGGCTTCGACCGAAGCCGGCTCGTCGATGGCCTGCCGCAAAAACATCATGATCGGATCACGCAGCTCGATGGCCAGGTCGACCTGGTTCTGCGAGCCACGCCGGTAGGCCCCCAGGGAAATCAGGTCTTCGTGGTCGCGGTATACGGCCAGCAGGCGTCGGATTTCGGCCGCGGCCTCGACGTGCTTTCGATCGGCCACTTCCAGCATCAAACGACTCACGCTCTCCAGCACGTCGATGGCCGGATAGTGTCCGCGAGCCGCCAGCGGCCGCGACAGCCAGGTGTGGCCGTCGAGCAACCCGCGCACCACGTCGCTCACCGGTTCGTTGGGATCGTCTCCTTCGACGAGCACGGAGTAGAAACCCGTGATGCTGCCGCGATCGGTTCGGCCGGCCCGTTCGAGTAGCTTGGGCAGCACGGCGAAGCTGGAAGGAGGAAAACCCCGCGTGGCCGGAGGCTCGCCGGCGGCCAGGCCGATTTCGCGCTGCGCCAGCGCCAGCCGCGTGAGCGAGTCCATCAGCAGCAGCACGTCCAGCCCCTGGTCGCGAAAGTACTCGGCCACGGCAGTCGCCGTGAATGCCGCGCGCACGCGCAGCGGCGCCGGTTCGTCGCTCGTGGCCACGACAACCACGCTTTTGCCGATTGCCGGCCCCAAGTCGCGCTCGATGAATTCGTTGACTTCGCGCCCGCGCTCACCGACCAGCGCCACCACGATGACGTCGGCCGCCGTATAGCGGGCCATCATGCCCAAGGTGACGCTTTTGCCGACTCCCGAGCCGGCAAAAATGCCCATGCGCTGCCCCTTGCCGCACGTGAGCAGCCCGTCGATGGCGCGAATGCCGGTCGACAGCGGTTCGACGATCCGCGGCCGCGAGACCGCCGAGGCGGCGGCCCGGTCGAGCGGCACGCGCTGCTCGAGCGCCGGCGCGGCGCCGCCGTCGATGACCTGTCCGAAAGCGTTGATCACCCGGCCTAGCAGCGCCTGACCGACGCGAATCCAGCGCGCCGTTTGCACCAGGCGCACGCGGCTGCCGTGACGCAGTCCGACAGGCTCGTTGAGCAGCGAAACGAGCGTGTGCTCGTCGCGAAAGCCAATGACTTCGCCCGTCAGCGGCGACATGGCCTGGCGCTGAATTTCCACCAGGGCGCCGACCGGCGCCGGAAAGTCGGCCACCGCGGCCGTCATGCCCACGGTGCGCACCACGCTGCCGCACAGGGCCGTGGGCAGAACGTTTTGCAGCAGCGCGTCGAACTCGGCCAACCCCAGCGACATGAAACACCTGCAATCTGTTCAGCGCTCGCCGCGGCTAGGCGAGCTCTTGTTCGATACGCGCCAGCTGCGCCCCAAACTGTTGATCGATCGTGCCAAACCGGGTGTCCAGGCGGCAACCGCCACGCTCGACGTGCTCGTCGGCCACGATCTCGCAGCTGCCCAGCCGGGCCAGCTCGTCGACCAGTCGGGTCACGTGCGTGCCCAGGGCGTTCAAATCTTCGGGATGCAGCCGCAATTGGACGTGCGAGCTGCCGGCGGCCAGTTCCAGCGCTTCGCGCACGAGCCCCAGCGTAATCTGTGGCGATTGGGCCACCTCGCGCCGCACGACCCGGCTGGCAATCGCCACGGCCAGCCGCACCGCGGCCGATTCCCAATGGGCCAGCCACTCCCCGCGCGCCGTGTGGATGGCCACGATCGCCTCGTCGACCAGCGGCATCAGGGTCGACAATTGCTGGTCCACTCTGCGCGTGACTTGCAACTCGGCATCGGCCAGGCCGGCGGCTCGCCCGGCCTCTTCGGCGCGCTGGTGAATTTGGGCCGCTTCCAACTCGGCGGCCCGCAGCATCTCGGCGGCCTGGGCTCGCACGTGTTCCAGGTACTTCGCGCCCTCATTGCCCAGCTCTTCCGGCTGAAAGACGGTCGTCGGAGCGCTGCTTGCCTTGATGACCGTGGCCATGAGCGAGAATCCCGTAGTGTCTGCGTGCGCGTGCTCGGCCTGCCGAGGGCTATTACACCGCCACGCTCAATTGGTTTCGTGCCCGTTGGTCGGGCGAGATCTCGCCGCGCTGCTCGAGTTGGCTGGCCAATTCGGCCAGCTCACGCTGCGCTTCTTCGACGTCCGACAGCCGGGTGGGCCCCAGGTGCGCCAAGGCATCGTCGAGGGCCGCCGCCTCGTCGGCCGGAAACAACTCGAACACCCGGCGGGCAAACGCCGCCGGAGCGCCGGCCAATGCCAGCACTAACAGCTCGGGCTGGGCATGATGCAGCACGACCGTGAGCGAAGCCGTGTCCAGCCGCTCGAGATCCGCGAACGTAAAGCTGGGCAGCGCCTCGACCGCCGGCCGTGCCGGCGCCGGCCGGCTCTGCGGTCCCAAGCGCGACATCAAGTGCCGCTTCAGCCGGGGGTCGGCCGCTTCCAAAATGTTGCCTAGCGCGGTTAGTCCCGCTTTGCGCCGCGGACGATCGGCCGTGCCGTTGCCTAGCGACAGCTGCAAGCCGCGTTCGATTTCCCGCACCACTTCCGGGTCGGTTTCGTCCAGGTCGACCAGCCGCCGCGCCACGTCGACCTGCAACTCGCCGTGCAGCAGCGAAAGCACCTCGGCCGCCCGATCGGCCGTCAGGTGCGAAACCACGACCGCGATCGTCTGCGGATGCTCACGCTCCAAGAATCGGGCCAGCGCATGCGGCGCCGCTTCGTGCAAAAAACCATCGCTCTGGCGGGCTTCGACTCGCTTTGCCGCCGGAGCTTCGGGCGAACGAGCCAGGTGAGCTGGCAAGTGATCGTCTAACTCGATACCCGAGGGCTGCTTGTCGGGCACCAGCGGGCTGAGGCGAAAAAACTCTTCGATTACGTCCTGCCGCTCGTCCGGGTCGACGTGTCCCAGGCGATCGATCGCGCGGCGCACCGCCTGGGCCTGGCCGCCCGACATTTGGGCCAACAGGGCCGATGCACTGGGTGGATCGAGACTGGCGATCAGCACGGCCGCCTTGCGCAAGTTGTGTTGTTTAATTCCCATCCAGTTCAACCTTGGTTGCCAATCCAACTGCGCAACACGCTCAGCGCCGCTTGCGGATCTTGTCGCACGACTTCGGCCAGCTCGTCGCTCAAGGGCGAGGTGCCCGAGCGTGCCCGTAGATGCGGTCCGGCCGGCTGGTGCGGTGGTTCGTCAGGACTCGAGAGCATCAAGGCCACGTCCGCGTCGGTCGCACGATCGGCCACCGGCGCCGCCGTAGCCGGAGTGCTCCGAGCCAAAGATCGCAACACGATCAGCCCGACCAGCACGAGGGCCGACAGTCCCAGCGTGCTGCCATGCTCGATGCACCAGGCCAAGGCCAGCTCGTTCCAAGGCGCTTCGACCGGCTGCTCCATCGGCGCAACCGGATACGTGATGATGGCAATCTGCGAGGCCAGGTCCTGCCGCGAGCTGCTGCCGCCCAGCAAAGGGCGCACGGCATCTTCGATTTTCTTTCGCTCGCCAGCTTCGATTCCCGCCAGCTCGGACGGATCGGGCCGTCCGGCCAACGCGTCGCGCCGTCCGGTCCGCTGCCGCCACACCGACTCGAAGTGCGTGCTCGGCACCGCCACGGTGACGGTGACGTTGCGCATGATTGGTCCGGCCCCCACAACTTCCGCGCTGCCGGCTGGCGCTTGCGGGCTAGCCTCGGCCACAGGTGTCTCGACGCGCGACGGGGCCAGTTCCACGCTGGCCGTCACATAGGCGCCCGGAACGATGCGGGCCAGAAGTCGGCCGATTTTTTCTTCCCAATCCTGCTCCAGCCGTTTTTTGGCATCGGCATAAGCGCCGGCGGGCGCTGTGCGCCCCGAATTGGTTGCGGCCGCCACGAACTGCCCGGGGTGGCTCAGATCGACGACGGTGACGGCATCCGGGCGCAGCGGCGGTCGGGCGCTGGCGACCAGCGAGCGGATGGCGGCGACCGTTCCCTCTTCGAGCGTGTGGTTGGCCCGCGGTTGCACGGCCACCGAGGCCGTGACGATGGTTTGTTCGCGAAAGCCGCGCTTGCGGTCTTCCTCGATATGCACGAACGCGCGTTCGATGCCTTTCATCTGGGCGATGACCGATTGCAGTTCGCTCTGGATGGCCACTTTCATCCGCGCTTCTTGCTGCGGGCCAAACATGGCGAAGCTGCCGCCGCTGACGGCCTTGCGGAGGTGACCGCCAAAATCCTCGGGCAGCGCGCCCGCCTCGGCCAGGGCGGCCATGTACTTGGCCTCTTGGCCGCGGGGTACCTTAATGCGGGCGCCGTCGAACTCGGCTTCGAGGCCGGCTTTGCCCAGGGCCGCCTGAATTTCGCGCAGCTGGCTCGTCGAGAAAGTCTCGCCGGCCAGCAGGAAAGTATCGCCCGTGCCGACCTGTCCGCCGGCCAGATACGCGATGCTGACGATCACGACGCCCAGCAACAGCGCTGCCGCGACACGCGAGCCAGGCGTCATCGCCCGCACCATCTCGGCCAGCTGCTGGTAGGACTTCGTGAAGCCGTCCATGACTCTCTACCTTTGCCAATCGCCTCGGAAACGCGGAGCGCGCCGGGCGTTCAACCGCCAATATCCCTGACTTCTTGCAGTGCCCGCAGCGCCGCCGACTGTACCTCGGCAACGGTGTGCAGCAGTCGTTCGGCCTCGTGCCGTCGGGCCGCGCTGACGCCCCCCTGCGCCGCTTGCTTTTGCACGTCATCGAGCTTGCGCATTGCGTCGATCAGCAAATCCTGAAACTGGCCGGGCTGCGCCGCCGCGGAGGCCGTGCGCACGCTTTGCGGCATTCCGACGTGTACGGCCGAGAGTGGTTGAATGCCTTGCATGGCGAGCGGACTCGACCCGGGTGACTGGTGACGAAAACGCGGCTAAGCGGCCTGGCGCGCCGACGATTGCCCCGGGAAGCGCAGCGTGTAGGCCACGCCGCCTTCAGGACAATTGGCGGCCTTTACCTCGCCGCCGTGCGCCGCCACGATGTTGCGAACCACGTCGAGGCTCTGCTGCCGCGCGCCGGTGCGAGCCGCGGCGCGTTGTTCGTGCTGATGGAGGCTCGGGCCGCTGTCGGCCACTTCGAGCTCCAGACCGTTGCGGCCGATGAAAGAGGTGACGACCAGGCGGCCGCCGTCGGTCATCGCCTCGGCGGCATTGCTGACCAGCAGCGACAGCGCGAGCTTGAGCATCACGCGGTCGGCCATCAGCCCCTGGCTGCGCGGCACGTCGATCGCAACGTCGATGTGCCGGGCGTCGAGCTGCGAGTCGAGCGACGAGCAGACATCCTCGATCATCTGTCGCAGCGCCACCCAGCCCAGCATGGGCCGGCGGTTGAACGAAGCGGGAAACGGAATCGTGCGTAACGGGTCCATGCGTTCCTCTGACATTCGTGTCACCAGCACGCGCTCGCCAATGGCGCGGGCGCCGTGCGCGCGATCCCTCGCGCTTGTGGGCAGTTTGAACCTGTTGCCTCCCGCCGCGCCGAGGGCGCAACTGCCGCCGTCGGCCCGCTTCAACATGCTGCTGAAGCCCGGAAATGCGGCGGGTTTGTACTCGAATCGCCGCCAGCGGTCAATCCGCGTTGCCCGCAAGAATCTGGCAGCAGTACCGGCGCAGCAGGCGCGCGCAACGGACGCTGCCTGCGCTTAAGAGACGACGCTTGCGAGTAGCGGCAACTGGCGTTGCTGGCTAGCGGCCGCCGCGCTGAGTGGCCTGGTCGGCTTCGACCGCGGCCGGAGCGTTCAGCTGGCCCATGATCCAGCGATCGACGTCCGACAGCATGTTGGTCGTCAGTTCGTCGCCGCAAGGATACTGGCGCAAGTCGACCGACATGCCAGCGGCATGAAACAGCCGCAAATGCTGGCAGACCTGCGGTTCGGGATAGTCGGCGCTATCGCGCCCCGTGGCCAGCATGATTTTGAGCTGGCGCACGCCGTGCAAATCGGCCAGCGGACAGTGCCCGGCCGGAAAGCCGCCGCCCAACGAGATCACGCCGGCAAACGCCGCCGGACGTGCCAAGGCGACGCGCAGCGCCATCGTGCCGCCGCAGCCGTAACCGGCCAGGTAAATCCGCTCCGGCGCGATGTTCAGCCAGCGTCGAGCCGCGCGAATCGCCGCGCAAACACGGTCGTGCGCCACGGCAATTTGCGCGGGCTCTTGCGACCAGGTAAACGAGCGGGGAACCTGGCCGGCGGCCGTGCCGCGCGGTCCCACGGCCACGTAGTTCCGCATGCTGACCAGAGGCATCACGCGCGTGACTTGCCGCTCGTCGTCGTCGGGGCCGTGCAGCCACACGACCAGCGGATAGGCATAGTTGCGCTCGTAGTGCAACGGAGTGAAGACGCAGTGCGCCTGACCGCGAGTCTCGACGATCTCGCTTTCCAAGTCGAGCGCGACGCCGCCAGATGCCAGCATCGCCTCGAGCTCATCGCCAATCAGGTTTTGAATGCGGTTCATTTCGTGAACATGCCCCTTGGGGGTAAAGGAAAAAAACTCCGCCGCGGCGGAACGGCCGGGCTTGCGCCCTAGCCGCCCTCGGGCGGCGGCAAATCTGCTAGCACCTCGTCCCAGGGAAACATTTTGCCTGGACACAGCGTGGCCTGCACGTCGCCGTGACGTAGCACGCGCTGACGAGGAATGGAAAACTGCTCTGCCAGCAAACGCACTAATTCGCGCGCCGCGGCAATTTGCTTGGGCGTGGGGGCCGCCTGGTCGAAATCGCCGATCAGGCAAATGCCGATCCCCCGATCGTTCTGCTGGGCATCGCCGGCATGCGCGCCGGCCAGTTGCTGCTTCCAGCGGAACGTGGGTTCGACTTGCCCGTCGGCCATGCGGCGACCATTGCCCACCACGAAGTGATATCCGATGCCGAGCCAGGCTTTGCCCTGGCGATCGCGCCGCGCGCGATGCTGGGCATCGATCGTCGCCACGTCCCCCCCGGCCGTGGCCGAGTGGTGCAACACGATCGACTGCCAGGACCGCAGCGGAGCGGCCGACTGCACGTCGATAGACCTCGTTGGCGAGGCCTGCGACGGTCCGCCGCCGACCACCAGATTCGTGCCGGCCAACAGGTAACCTACCAGTGCCCCTGGCACCATCGTGGCCAGGGCTGCTAGGAACCGTGCCGGAACTCTTCGCTGCGGACTACACACGCGATTCTGGCAAACGATTTGCCAGCCTCGTGTTTCGCGATTGTTCACCATCGACGGCCGATAAGTCGGGGACTCTACTGCACCTGCGTTGCAAGTGTCAACGTCAGCGGACCTGAACGGCCCAGTGGCTTACGCCGCCTGCCAGCGTGCTAGCACACGAGCATCTTTCGTGCCTTGGGGGCCCGTTAATCTGCCAGTGACTCCGCGCCGCGATCAGAAGGATCGGAGAAAAACTCGATTACAAGGGTAGCGCGTTCATAGCGGCCACGAGTTCCTTCACGGCGCTAACGCTCTTGGCGAAATCGGCTCGTTCCTGAGCCGTGAGCTCGAGCTCGATGATCCGCTCGAC